>JAENVT010000272.1 GCA_016650435.1 Ilumatobacteraceae bacterium | reverse complement strand
GGCAAGACCTCTGGTGACGGCCCGTCGAAACCGGTGAGGTCGCGGACGTGCAACTCGGCGATTTGGGCGAGTTCGCCGAGCTTGATGCGAACGCTCGGATCGATGTTGATCTCTGCTTCTCCACCGGTTGCTGCCAGCGCAGCGAACTGGCGCGCCGCATCCCAATTGAGCGGTCCCTGACCCGAAAGAGCACGAGCGAGATCGCCGAACATTGGAAGGTTCTCGAACGGGTTGTCGGACCCTGGTCCGTCTGCCATACCGCGAGCCTACGGCCTGTCTCGGCGCTAGCGTCCGTCGCTATGACCGTCACCTCGACGACCACCACCGTTTGGGTCAGCGACGGCTCGGACGGTCTTGGCCGGCGTGTTTTACGCCGCCTCAACAGCAGCGCCGATCTCGTCGAGGCGTTGATCGGCGACAGCGACGTGATCGTCTGGCTGGCGTCTGCCGATGCCGACGCCAGGGCCCGCCGACGTCAGAGCGCGACAGAGGGTTTCACCGCAGCGTTGGCCGAGGCCGCTCATGCCCGTCATCTCGTGTTGGTCTCGTCGGCGATGGTGTACGGGGCATGGGCGAACAATCCCGTCCCCATCACCGAAGAAGCAGTGCTGCGTCCCGACGTCGAGTTCGTCTACGCCCGCCAACTCGGCGCCGTCGAGCAACTCGCCGACGAATGGCGCCTCGCCGCCACGGGTCGCTCGGTGACCGTGCTGCGCCCGGCGCTGGCGATGGCTTCCGAGAGCACCGTGGGTTTGGCGGCTGCGCTCGCGGCCGGCATGGGACAACGATTCGGCGAAGATGATCCTCCGGCACAGTTCCTGCACCTCGACGATCTCGCTTCGGCTGTCGTGCTGGCTGCCGAACAACGACTCGATGGCGTGTTCAACGTCGCACCCGATGGGTGGGTCGCCGGTGAACGTGTCCGCGCACTTGCTGGCGCTGTACCACGACTGAAGCTGCCGGAGCGGGTGACCGAGGTCATCGGCAACCTGCGCTGGCGATTCCAGCGCGGCCCCATCCCTCCCGGTTTGCGCAGCTATACGCGTTGGCCGTGGTTGGTGGCCAATGATCGGTTGAAGGCCGAAGGTTGGGCTCCGACTGTGACCAACGAGCAGGCGTACGTGGAAGGAACCGAGGGCAAGTGGTGGACGATGGTCAGCCCCAAGCGCCGCCAGGAGATCGCCTTGAGCGGTCTTGTCGCGGCGCTTCTTGCAATTGGTTTCGGAACCTGGCGAGCAGTGCGGCAAGCGCAACGCAGACGCGCCGCTCGCTAGCTACCTACATCGACGGGGCAGTGCCGACGGTGACCGCGACGTCGGCGATGGTTTGATCGGCGTGGGTGAGAGTCAGCGTGACGATGTCGTCGGGAACATGGGCGACGATTGCCGCCTTGACCTGATCGACACTGGTGACTGGTACGCCGTCGACCGCAGTGATGACATCGCCGACGACGATCCCGGCCGTAGCCGAGGGGCCATCGTCGGCGACCCTGTCGATCACGAGGGCTCCCTGATCGTCGGCAGTTATGTGCAGGCCCATCCACGAGGCGACCTTTGTTGGTTTTGCTGCAGGCAGCATTGCACCGACATTGGCGACACTGACCAACACCGGGCCCGATGATCCGTGACTGCAGATCCCCACCAACTGACCGTCGGCGTTGACCACCGGCGTGCCCTCGGCGGTGGAGTCCGCCCAACCGTCGAGCGTGAGGTGACCATCGGCATCGACGCTGACGGTGGCCGAGGTCGGTGTGGCGCCCATGATTGTGACGGTGTCGCCGGGGCTTGCCTCGGGGCCGATTCCATATGACGTGGTCATGGCGGACGCATCGGCCGACAACAACGCCAGGCCGAGATGTGCATCGACCATCAGCACGGTTGCGTCGTGCGCTTGGCCGTTGGCGTCGGTCAGCGTGATCGATGTGCGTCCCTCGACGGCGCGAGCCGTCGTGACGATCAGCGAGTCGCCGATGCCGACCGCAACCGGAGCAGTTTCGAGCTGCGAGGTCTGTGTGCCTTCGGTCGACGGAGTGCGTGCGAAGGTTGTGTTGGTGACTTCTTCCGACGCGGGCGTGCTGGTGGACTCGGTGCGAAACGATGTTGTCGGCAGGTCGACCGCGATCGACGTCGCGACGAGCGTCTCGGGACGAATGGTGACGCTGACGCCGGACAATCCTTTCGCAGTGCTGGTGACGGCGGTGGGCGCGGCCCCGCCGCCTCTTCCAGCGGACGGAAGCATGGCCCACAGCACGGCGAGCGACAAGAGGCCGCCGATCGCTCCGGTGGTCAACAGCAGTCCGCGGCCGATGGTGATGGGTGTTTCGGTGTGCACCCATACGGCGTTGCCGATTTCGGATGGATGTCGCCAAGTGCGCTCGTGTTCGGGCAGGGGTGCTGGGGGATACCAGCCGTCGTTGGACGCGTCTCCAGCCGCGTCGTCATCAGGCCACTCACTCCGCTCCACGAGCCGGAGAGGTTACCGATCCGGAGGTCACTGTGGGCATCGCCCCGCCCACTCCGGTGTTGCTTGCTGAGTGGCGAGCTACGATGGGTGGTCGTGCAACCTCCGGCTAGCGGTAACTCATGGCTCAGCCTGACCAGTGATCCGTTGCCGATCGCCGCTGCCTACGAGTGGGCGGTGCTGCCTCAATGTGGTGCCGTGGTGCTGTTCAGCGGCACCGTTCGCGACCATGCATTCGACGAGCAGGGCGTGTTGCGCGACCGAGTCGAGTCGTTGACCTACGAGGCGTACGAATCACAGGTGGTGCCGCGGTTCGAGGCAATCGATGTCGAATTGCGCCAGCGATGGCCGCAAACGGGCAGGGTCGTGTTGATCCACCGAACCGGCAGCCTGACGCTCGGCGAGAGTTCGGTGATCGCGGTCGTCAGCGCGTCACATCGCGCCGAAGCATTCGAAGCGGCCCACTTTGCAATCGACGCGCTGAAGTTGAGTGCGCCGATTTGGAAGCACGAGGTGTGGCAGGACGGTGCCGATTGGGGTCTGGCGGCCGGGGGGCCTGTCGATGTGGCATCGGTACCGACCTCGTCGGGTCGGCGGAACGCGTCGTGACGGTCGTCATCGCCGTCGCCGCCGCTGTGCTGCTGCTCGCAATCGGGCTCATCGCCTACACCCGACGGCCGCGCCAAGACTCCGGCCTCACCAGTTTTCGCAGGCACATCGACGCTCTGTCGCCGGAGTCTCGCCGCGAAGTCATGGATCGTGTTCGTCCCTCGCAGCAGTCCGACACAGGCCCCGACACGGACTTTGAAATCGATTCACAGGAGCCGACGGACTAGCCCATGGCTCGCGACCTTGCAATCGATCTCGGCACAGCGAACACGCTTGTCTACATGAAGGGCCGCGGCATCGTGTTGAACGAGCCGTCGGTCATCGCCCTCAATCGCCAGACGGGCGAAGTCTTGGCGACAGGTCGCGAGGCTTGGCAGATGATCGGCCGAACGCCTGGCTATATCGTCGCGGTGCGGCCGCTTCGTGGCGGCGCCATCACCGACTTCGAGATCACTGAGCGAATGATCCGGCTGTTGCTGCAACGCGTCGGTGTCAGCCGATTCACCCGACCGAAGGTCGTCATCTGCGTGCCGTCGGCCATCACCGAGGTCGAGCGTCGCGCCGTTACCGATGCGGCGCGCCGCGCCGGTGCTGCCGATGCCCAACTGATCGAGCAGCCGATGGCCGCGGCGATCGGTGCCGACCTGCCGATCGACGAGCCGGTTGGCAACATGGTCATCGACATCGGTGGCGGTACCAGCGAGACGGCTGTCATCAGCCTCGGTGGCATCGTCGCTCTCGAGGCTGTGCGCGTCGGTAGCTTCGACATCGATGCGGCGATTCAGGCCTACGTGCGCCGCGAGCACGGCATCGCGATCGGCGAGCGCACCGCTGAAGAAGTGAAGGTGGCCATCGGCTCTGCCGACCCTACCGACGACGAGAACCAGGCGGAGGTGCGCGGCCGCGACCTCATGAGCGGCTTGCCGAAGACCGTCGTGCTGACACCCGAAGAGATCCGCATGGCCATCGACGATGTCATCAGCAGCATCACCGCATCTGTGGTGCGCTGCCTGTCGAAGGCCCCGCCCGAACTCGCCCAAGACTTCCTCGTGCGCGGCATGTACCTGGTCGGTGGTGGCGGTCTGCTGCGCGGTTTGGCGCAACGCATCGAGCGCGAGACACAAGTACCGGTGAAGATGTCGACGATGCCCCTCGAGGCGGTCGTCATGGGCGCCGGCCATTGCATCGAGCACTACGACGCGTTGAAGACGATGTTCATGGGGGCTCGCCGCTAAGTGCGCATCCGAGCCGATCTCACCGACGACATTGTCGAAGGTCTTCGAGGCATTCGCCAACAGTTCAAGATTCCCGCCGACTTCCCGGCCACAGTCTTGGAGGCCGCCGACGAGGCCGCCACGCGAAAGCCTGCGGCGCACGTCGATCGGACGGATTGGCCGTTCGTCACGCTGGACCCAGCGGCTTCGACGGATCTCGATCAGGCCTTCCACATCGAGATGGCCGGCAGCGATGTACTGCTGCACTACGCCATCGCCGACGTGGCGTGGTTCGTCGACGATGGCGACCCGCTCGACATCGAGGCGTGGCAGCGCGGCGCAACACAATATCTACCGGATGGCAGGGCGGGTCTCTATCCACCGGTGCTTGCTGAGGGTGCCGCCAGCTTGTTGCCCGATGGTCCGCGCCCGGCGATCGTCTTCCACGTGCGTGTTGACGGCGAGGGTCATTCGCGGCTCGATGGCGTTGAACGATCGTTGATCCGCAGCACCGCAAAGTTGGCGTACGAGACCGTCAAGCCTGCGCAACTGCCGAACGCGTTTGGGGAGTTGGCACGGCGCATCGCGCACGCCGAAGACCTTCGTGGCGCGGCGCGCATCGAGCCGTTCGAGCAGGATGTGCACGCCACCCCCAACGGCGGTTACGACATCTCGTTTCGGCAGAGACTGAAGTCTGAGGACGACAACGCGGCGCTGTCGCTCGCCACGAATCTGGCGATCGCAGACACGTTGTATGCCGCGGAAACCGGCTTGTTCAGAGTCATGTCCGAGCCCGACCAACGTGCCGAACAGCGACTGCGTCACACGGCGCGGGCCTTCGACATCGAATGGCCGGCGACGACGACGCTGCGCGATTTCGCACGGTCGCTGAACGAAAGGGATCCCAAACCTGCCGCGCTGTTGATGGCCATCCGCCGTGCCGGGGGCGGCGCTTCGTATGTGCCGTTCACCGCTGGTCAGCGTCCGTGGCACGCGGCAATGGCTGCCACCTATGCGCATGGCACTGCCCCGCTCCGACGCCTCGCCGATCGCTATGTCGTGATGGCTGCACTTGCAGTCGCCAATGGCAACCCGGTACCGGAACGGATTGTCGCAGCATTTCCGAAGCTGCCCGACGTGATGAAACGTTCCGACGACACCGCGAACCAGATCGAGCGGGCGACCGTCGATCTGGCCGAGGTCGCCTTGCTCAGTGCACAGACCAAGCGAACCTTCGCCGCGATCGTCACCGATGTCGACGATCGCGGGGCGCGCTTCCAACTGTGCGAGCTCCCCGTTGTCGCCCGTGTCGATGCTCATCACCTTTCGCCAGGCGATGACCTGCGCGTGCGTGTGGTATCAACTGACATTCCCGGCCGCACCGCGAAGTTCGAGCGGGTGGCGTGATCAGGCAGCATTCACGGAATAGATCTGGCCATGACCCGATACCACGTACAGCTCGCCGTCCGGCCCTTCGTTGACCGCAACGACACTGGCAATTGTGCCGAGTGGGACCTGCTTGACCTCGGCGCGGTCCGCGATCTGCAGCGCTCGCACCTGGCCGCTGCAATAGTCGGCGAACACGTACCAGCCGACGAGCGCCGGAATGGCTGAACCGCGGTAGAGCGCGCTGCCGCTGATCGAGCAATCCTGACCAACGTGTTCGTACTCGTGGATCGGCGGGGTGACACCGTCAGGCGATTGATCGTCGTTGAACCGGTGATTGCCCTCGAACGCGCTCCAACCGAAGTTCAAACCCCGGCCACTACCGTCGGCAGCCCATCCGACGTCGACTTCCTCCCATTGACCCTGGCCGACATCGGCGATCCACAAGTCGCCGGTTTGGCGGTCGAAGCTGAACCGCCATGGGTTGCGTAGCCCAATCGACCAGATCTCCGGCCGGGCACCATTGACACCGACGAAGGGGTTGTCGGCGGGCACGGTGTACTCCGCATTGCCGCTGGGGTGCGGGTCGATGCGCAGCATCTTGCCCAGCCACTCGCTGAGGTCGAGCGCTCGCCGGTCGGGATCCCCGCCCGATCCACCATCGCCGGTGCCGATGTACAGCATGCCGTCGGGTCCGAAGACGAGGTCACCACCGTTGTGGTTCGGATACGGCTGATCGAAGCCGAGGACTTGGCGACGCGTCGACTTGTCGAAGGTCCCATCGGCATTGACCGTGTACTCGTCGATGCGGGTGTTGCCGTCGTTGTTTGTGTAGTTGACGTAGGCCAAGCCGCCGTCTTTGGTGATCGCCACGCCCAACAATCCACGCTCGCCGTCGGCATTGGTCAGATCGGTCATGTCAAGGGCATCGGGGCCTCGCTGACCATTGCTCATGATCACGACTTTTCCGCCTTGTTCGACCACATACATCAAACCGTCGGTTGGGCGGAAGGAGAGCTCGACAGGCTGCGAGAACTTGCTGATCTCGTTGAAGGCGACCGTGGGATCGCCGAGGGGTGCGGCAACTGTCGACGGTGCCGCCGTCGATCCTGCACCCGGCGTCGCGATCGTCGACGCCTCTGTCCCGCTCGCTGTGCCATTGGTGTCGGCTGGCTGCGCGGCCGTCGAGGTCGCCGGAGTGGAGCCCGATGAATCGACGGAACTGACCGCGACATTCGACGAGTCGCTGGTGCAGCCGGCGGCGAGCGTCGCCAGCAGACCAAAGACACAACCCGAAACGCGACCACCCCTGTTCAACTCGGACCCACTCTCGCCAGTCCTTCCTGCACAACGGTGACTGCCAGCCGGCCGTCGCTGGTGAAGATCGCCCCACCTGCCAAGCCGCGGCCGGCGCTGGTCGACAGTGCCTTCTGGTCGTAGAGCAACCAGTCGTCCGCTCGAAACGGGCGATGGAACCACATCGCATGGTCGAGGCTGGCCATCTGCATTCCAGGGCTGTCCCACGACAGGCCGAACGGCAACACAGTGGTGTCGAGCAGGGTCATGTCGCTGGCATAGGTGACGATGCACGCGTGCAACGTGGGGTCGTCGGGCAGCCGCCCATCGGCGCGCATCCACACCCGCTGGCCGTCGGCCGGATTGTCTTGGCGGTTGAACGGATCACGATCGGTGTACCGAATGTCGATCGGGCGTGGACGGTCGAACCACACTCCCATCCGCTCCTTGTACGGGGCCATGCGAGTCTTGAAGTCGGGCAACGAATCGGGGGGCGGAACATCGGACGGCATCGTCAGTTGATGGTCCCCACCATCTTCGTGAACATGAAAGCTGGCCTGCAGATTGAAGATCGCCTTGCCGTGCTGGATGGCAACAACGCGCCGTGTCGTGAAGCTGCGGCCATCGCGGATTCGGTCGACCTCGTACAGGATCGGCACCAGCGGGTCACCCGGCCGCAGAAAGTAGGCGTGCAGCGAATGCACCTGTCTGCCCGGATCATCGATGGTGCGCGTCGCGGCGACCAACGCCTGACCGGCAACCTGGCCGCCGAAAACCCGCTGACGGCTTTCGTCCGGTGACCGGCCACGGAAGATGTTGACTTCGATCGCTTCCAGGTCGAGCAGCTTGACGAGATCGTCCAGGGCGGTCATGTCGTCATCCTTGCCCAGCCGGTTGGCATGCGCCGGCGTCGAGTGGGATGACGCGATAGAGAGCGCCGCCGGGTACCGACGATTCCAGCTGCAGATCGACCAGGGCGGCGAGGTCTGGGCGGCGTTCGGCCGGGCTGGCGCCCGCATTTTGCAAGCTGTCGAACCAGGCGAGATACGCATGTCCTGAACAGGCCTCCAGCACGGTGTGCACGGCGTCGAGCGGGTAGTGACTGTTACCCGGTCTCGGCCTGGTGAAACCCATCAACGTCGGCTCCCGTCGTGTGAACCACCACACCCGCTGCGGGTTGTTGGTGAGGATTCTGGCGTCGGCAGGAAGGGCGTCGATGACGTCGTACAACCGCGGTGCGAACTGCGCCTTGTAGCCGGCACCGCCCGGTGCGAGGTCGGGGAAGCGGGCCGCGAAAGCCACGCCCTGATACATCCACCAACCCAGCAAGGCGATCCCGGCAATCGCCGTAGCGCGTTTGGTGCACAACCGATCCAAAGTGACGCTGGCGAGGTAGATCACAGGGATCAGCATCGGCGACATCACCCGCAACTCGATGTCATTGGCGGTCGCCCGGCGGGCGATGATCGGCACGACGAAAGAGGTGACCGCAAACACGGCGATACCGAGATCGAGCGTCACGTGCTTTCGGCTATGGATGGCAAGTGCGGCCAGCGCCACAAGCGCGATCACAACGGCCGCGCCGATCCGCGCTCTTGCCGACTCCGACCAACCATCGCCGACGACGATGTGACCGGTGCCGATCAGCGCCAGACGAATCGTCCGCGACAGCGGCTCGATGGCCCCACCTTCGAATCGCGGGCCCAATGGTTGACCACTTTCGATGAGGTTGCGGATGACCCACACCGCGCTGATGCCAACCGCACCGGCTGCGAACGCGCCCAACCGCTTCACCAGAACAGCGCGATCAGCGGCCCGCCAAGCCGATGCTGCAACCATCATCGCCCCGGTCGCCATCAGACCGACCCCCGCGTATCTGGTGAGAAACCCGACTCCGGCGAGCAGTCCACCAAGGGTCGCAGTTCGCGTGGTGATCGGCCAGCGCGACAAGACGACCAGCATTGCCAGGGCGATGGCCGCGTAGGGCGCCTCGCTCCACACGACCGACGCCATCCGCACGAACCCCTGGCTGGCACCAAACGCCAGCGCGCCGGCCAGCGCGGTGATCGGGCGAACTCGCCGTTGCAGCAGCACCGCCATCAGTGTGCTGCCGGCAGCGATCGACGTCGCGCCCACGACTGTCGCCCACACCAGACTGCGACCGCCGGGTGCGAGCAGCAGCGGGAAGATCGGGCCGAAGACGGCCAGCGACTTGCCGGTGAAATCAGTCAACCCGTGGCCGGCGCGAAGGTGATCGGCCGCAGAAAGGTACGTGATCGAATCCGGAGACAACAGCGGATCGTGGCGTGTGGCGATCAACACCAGCACCGCGGCGAGAAGGGGCGCCGCCAGCATCGCCCACGTCGGTACTCGCCAACCCGAGTCATCCGCCGCCGTCAGCGAAGGCCGAGATGGATCGATCGCGGCTGCTTGCACATGCCGATTATGGTGCCCCGCATGTCCCTGGCACCCCTCAGCCCTGCGTTGCGCGCTCACGCGATCGCGGCAAAGGGCTTCATGCCGAGTGATGAAGGCGACGCACTGTACGAAGCGGCTCTCGCCGCGGCGGTCAGCGTCGGCCGCCCGCTGGTCGAGATCGGTTCATACTGCGGCCGCTCGACGGTGTGGCTCGGCGCCGCGGCTCGAGCTGCCGGCACCGTGCTGTTCGCGGTCGATCATCATCGCGGCAGCGAGGAGAATCAGGCCGGCTGGGAGCATCACGATCCCTCCGTGGTCGATCCGCGCACGGGGCAGATCGACACGCTGCCCGTCTTTCGCTCCACCATTCATGACGCCGGATTGGAGGACGTCGTGATCGCTGTCGTCGGTCAGTCGCCGACGATCGTCCGCCACTGGACCACCCCCCTGTCGTTCCTGTTCATCGACGGTGGTCACGGCGAGGAGCCCGCTCGCCTCGACTACGAAGGTTGGTCACCACATGTGGCCATCGGCGGCACGCTCGCCATCCACGACGTGTTCCCCGATCCCGCCGACGGAGGCCGCCCGCCGTACGAACAGATCTACCTGCCTGCGCTGCGCGGCGGTTCGTTCACCGAGGTCACTGCCGTCGGCAGCCTCCGCGTACTGCGCCGCACCGCGTAAACCGCGTGGGC
>JAENVT010000271.1 GCA_016650435.1 Ilumatobacteraceae bacterium | reverse complement strand
GCCAGAGATGAACAGTTGCTGCGCACCGTGAACGTCGACGGCACCGTTTTGCTTCTACGCGAGGCGGAACGGGCCGGCGTGCGCAAGGTCGTGCACACTTCGTCGAGTGCCGTGTTCGGGGTGCCGGTCAGCAATCCGGTGATGCCTTCGACGGTGCCGTCGCCCATCGAGGAGTACGGCCGCGCCAAACTCGCCGCCGAGTGGGCGTGCCTCGATGCCTCGTCGAAAGGTCTCGACGTCACAATCATTCGTCCGCGCACGATCCTCGGGCACGGTCGTCTCGGAATCTTCGGAATCTTGTTCGAGTGGGTGGCTGACGGAGCCGACGTCTTCGTGCTCGGTTCCGGCGACAACCGTTACCAGTTCGTTCATGCCGACGATCTTGCCGAGGTGTGCATCCTCGCTGCCGGCGTCGCCGGCCCGGCCATCTTCAACGCCGGCACCGACCGCTTCGGCACGATGCGCGAGTCGCTGCAGTCACTGTGCGCCCACGCCGGCACCGGGTCTCGCGTCAGGTCGCTGCCGGCCAAGCCAGCAGCCGTCCTGATGCAGGCGGCCGCCGCTACTCATCTCGCGCCCTTCGCGCCGTATCACTGGATGATGTACTCGAAGTCGCTGTGGTTCGACATCGATCACGTTCGCGACGCGCTTGGATGGCAGCCGACATGGTCGAACGAAGAGATGCTCGCCGACAGCTACGACTGGTTCGTCACCAATCGCGCCGGCACCAACGAGACCGGCCGCTCGCACCATCGAACAATCGCCCGGCAGGGCGCGTTGCGGCTGCTGAAGGTGGCGACCAAGCTGCTGCCCCGCTAGCGACCTAGCGGCCGCGTACTTGGCCGAGCAGAGCGGCGAGGATCCCCTGCGCCGAGGCATCCCAAGTGAGGGTTTGAGCGCGGACAAGCGCTGCAGAGCCCAACTTCTCGCGGCGCGCGTCGTCGAGCAGTACGTCGGCCATCGTCTCGGCCAGACGCTCGAGCGGCACCAACACCCCCGTCACACCATCGACCACACTGCTTCGATGCCCGCTGACATTGGTGGCCACCGCCGGTGTACCGCATGCCGCAGCTTCGGTCAGGGCCAGCCCCCAACCCTCGGCCAACGACGCGCTGGTCACAAGCCAGGCGCGTTGATACTCGGCAACGAGATCGGCGTGACTGAGACGACCGGCCATCGTGATCCACTCCCCTGCACCGTGGGCGGCGATCCGCGCCTCCAGAGCCGGACGTAATGGGCCCTCCCCAACGATCACCAATCGCAGGTCGGGCAGGCGTTGCCTGGCGATGACAGCGGCCTCGATCAGTTCGTCCTGACGCTTCACCGGCGCAAGCCTGGCGACGGAGAGCACTCGTGGCGAGTCGCTGCGACTTCCACCGGGACGGAACATGGGGTCGACACCGTTGTTGACGGCAACGACACGATCAGGGCGGAATCCGAGCCCCAGCAGGTCGTCGCGCGTTCCTTCTGATGGCGTCAGCGTCAACGAGCGGCGATAGAAGGGCGGCGCTAAACGTGCCTCGAGGGCCCTACCCACACCGGCGAGTGGCCACGGCAACAGCTGATCCCACATCGGTCCGTGCACGTGATGAAGGAAGGTGAGGCGCGGTCGCCTGCACCACACCGGACTCATCCACGGCACACCGTTCCACACCTCGACCAGCGCGTCGAATCGACCCATTCTGCGCACCAACTCACTGCCGACTGCTCGGGGAAACACGGAATACCGACTGCCACGTCGCACGACGCGGTATCCGTTGCGCGTCGCAGTGGATGCCTGTCCGACAGCGGCAGATGTGCGTTGAGTGATGTCCAACCCGGCCGCTGCCCACCGACGCATGAACTCGTCGGCATGCTTTTCCGAGCCGCCGGCGTCGGGGTCGTCGAGGTCGCGCCATGCCAACACGTGGACGCGGCGCGCGCCCCGGCTCATCATTTCGTCGGCCAGCTGCTGAAGGTCCGGAAGTGAGTCGTCAACCAAGGGGCAGGCGTCTCCACACCGGGGCGGGCGTGTTGCGCAGCGCCGAGAAAACGTAGCGGAGCGTTCCCGGTACCCACACGATGCGGCGCTTGGCGCGCAATCCCTTGACAGTTGCGTCAGCGACCGCCTCGGGCGTCGTCGCGAACGGAGCGGGCTTCAGCCCGGCGGTCATGCTCGAGTTGACGAAGCCCGGCCTGACGATCAGCATGTGAACGCCGTCTTCGGCCAGCGCGTCGCCGAGCCCTTGGGCAAAGCCATCGATGCCGGCCTTCGTGCCGCCGTACACGGGGTTGGCGCGGCGGACACGCTCGCCGGCGACGCTACTGAGCATGACAATCGACCCGTGCCCCTGCTGGCGCATCTGATTGGCGATCGCGATCGTGCTCGACACGACGCCCGTGAAGTTCACTTGAGCAAGTTCGGCCGCGACTGCCGGATCGACCGAGGTGACAGCGCCGTCGCCAAGCTGAGCGAACGCCATGATCGCCACGTCGAGATCGCCGTTCTTGTGCGACAGCGAGCGAACCAGATCGACGTGCGACGTGGTTTCCGTCGCCTCGAATGCGACGACATCGACGGCCAACGAATCGTGGCGCAAACCCGCTGCGGCGCGTTCACCGCGCTCGATGTCGCGACAGGCAAGCACCACGGTGCGCGTCGTCGGGTTCAGCAACTGGCGCACGATTGCCAGGCCGATGTCGCTGGTGCCACCGAACAAGACGATGGTTTGCGGCTGGCCGAGTGCGTTTTCCATGGGGCTCCAGTGTGGTGACGATGAGGTTGAGGCTGTGTCAGATCAAGCCGAGACGACGGCCGAGATCGCTCTGCCAGACACCGTGTGGATCAACGTCGTCGCGGACCGCTTTCCACTCGTCGAGGCGCGGGTAACCGCGGCGAACGGCGTCGGGGCTCATGTGCGAATCTTTGGCAAAGTAGTGACGGCCCCCGGCGTCGAGCACGACACGGTCAAGCCCGTGCAGCAGCTCGCCAAGGCCGCGCGACGCGCCGGGCACGTCGAGTGCGAGGGTCCACCCGGCCTTCGGAAAACTGAGCGGCGCAGGGTTGGCCGCACCGAACCGCTTCAGCACCGCGAGAAAGCTCGCTGCACCGCTGGCCGAAAGTCGCTCGACGACGGTGCGCATTGCCTGTTCCTCGCCGAACGGAACGACGAACTGGTACTGCACCATGCCGCGGTTGCCGTACAGACGGTTCCATGATCCGACGAGGTCGAGTGGATGGAAGAAGGCGCCGAGTCCTTGAATCTCGCCGGTGCGCGACGACGGCGCCTTGCGGTACCAGAATTCGTTGAACGCTGCGACCGTGGCGTGGTTGAGCACTCCGCTCGGTGGAACGAGAGGCGGCACTGCAACGACCTGATGGGGGCCATACGCGAACGGGGCGATCTGTTGCCGTGCATCGAGGTCGTCAAAACGGGCGTGGTCGCCGCGGTGCAGCACACTGCGGCCGAGGTGACGGCCCTTCGCCACGAGGTCGATCCAGGCGACGCTGTACCGCACCTCGTCGTCGGGACTGCTCATAGTCGCCAGCAATGCATCAAGGTCGGGCACCCGCGATGTATCGACAAGCATCCTGCTGGTTTCGATCGGAAGGAGGCGGATGGTGGCGTCGATCATGATGCCGGTCAGGCCCATGCCGCCGATCGTCGCCCAGAACAGTGCGGGGTTGCGATCAGGGCCGATTGCAACGGTCGAGCCATCGGCCAGCATCATCGTAATTGCATCGAGATGGTTGCCGATCGAGCCGTCGACATGATGGTTCTTGCCGTGGATATCGCTGGCGATCGCCCCGCCGACCGTCACGAATCGCGTGCCCGGCGTGACGGGAACGAAAAAGCCCCTTGGCACGATCGCCCGCATCAGCTCGTCGAGGCTGACACCTGCTCCGACCGTGGCGCGCCCAATGGTCGGATCGAGCACGATGTCGCCTGCGCCAGATGTGAGACGCACGACCAGTCCCCCACCGTTCTGCGCTGCGTCGCCATAGCTACGTCCCAGCCCGCGAGCCAGCGCTCCGCGGTCGCCTGCCTCTTTCAGAGTCGCCGCCAGACTCGCGGCGTCGACCGTTACCTCGTCGGCGACGGTCGGGTTGGTACGTCCCCAGCCCCACAGGCGGGCGCGGGAGGCGGTCGGCACGCTGCGAGATTCTATCCGTCGATGGATCTCGTTGGGTGCCCGATCAGCTCGCCGGCTCGTCCTCGGATGGCTCGTCGGCGCGGTGATCGGTGAATCGTTCGACTGGCGTCTTGCCGCTGTCGACCTCGTCGTATGTCCAATCCGGCTGCTTGCGTATGAATGTCGAATCGACCACTGCACCCTGTTCTTCGATGTCGACCAGAGCAGCAACCAGGTGGACCTCCACGGGTGTCGCGTCGGGTTGGAACCGGGCGGCGACTTGCTGGGGGAAGGCATTGAGCAGGCTGCCCACGACGGCTTGCTGCTGTGCAGCGAGACTGCAGCGAGCCCCGTCGGCAACGGTTCCCAATCGTGTCTTGATGGCGACGAGGTCGTCGGGTGACCCTTCGCCGTTGGCTGCGTTTGCGAGCAGCTTGGCGATCTCCGCGCCGTCCTGTTTGCACGGGGTGCACTGTCCACACGACTCGACCGCGAGAAACCGCGAGACACCCGCGGCGACGCTGACGACATCGGTGCCGTCGGCGATCACGATGTATCCAGCTGAGCCGAGTCCACTTCCGATGGCCTTCATGCCCTCGTAGCTGAGTTCCGTGTCGAGTTGATCTGCTGTCAGCACGGCACTGGACACACCGACCAGGATTGCGGCGACCTTGACGCCGCGCAGCACGCCGCCGGCTGCTGTGTCGATGACGACCCGGAGCGGGGTGCCCATCGGTATTTCGACGACGCCGGGATGAGTTACATCACCGGTGATCGTGCACACGATCGTTCCCGGTGACTCGGCTGTGCCAACTGATTTGAACCATGCCGCACCTTTGGCGATGATCGCCGGAACGTTGGCCATGGTTTCGACGTTGTTCACCAGCACCGGCGGCGCCGCGCTGTCGTCTTCGGTTCCAGCCATCTGTACATTTGCCGACAAACCGCTACCTGAATCGGCATCGTCGTCGGACTTGACGACCTCGACGACTCCGCGGCGGAACGGTGGCGCGATGCGCGGGAACGGTGGCCGGTCGTCGATCACTTCCAGCAGAGCAGTCTCTTCGCCGTAGAGGTATTCGGACGGGCCTTCGACGATTCGGATCTCGATGTCGCCGACCCAGCCGGCTGCAGTGACCTCGGCGATCGCTTCGCGCAGGCGCGCCACTTCGTCGTTGAACGACTCCTTCGTAGCGATGACGATCGACTTGGCATCCATCGCCCGTGCGCCGATCAGTGCGCCCTCGATCACTGCGTACGGATTGGCTCGGATGATCGAACGATCCTTGAAGGTTCCTGGCTCGCCTTCGGCCGCGTTCACCACCACCGACGTACGCAACAACGGCGAGGCGAACGACTTGATGGTGCGCCACTTCTCGCCTGTTGGGAAACCGGCACCCCCTCGGCCGCGCAGACCCGACGCGGTCAACTCGCCAATGATCGTTTCGGCATCGACTGCGCGTGCGGCCTCCAAGCCCTTGCCACCGCCCGCGTCGATGTAGTCGGCGAGCGAGTCGTACGGCTTCGGGGGCAGGACCCTATATGCATCGTCGCCTACCAATTCGACCATCGGAACCTCCAAAGCAAAATGGTGCCGCAACCACGGCGGACACCGTCGATTGCATTACCCGTTGAGCGTTGTCGCCAAACTACGCCGTGTTCGAGCTGTGAGGATACGGAGGTCGACGAGGTGTAGTTCACTACGGACGATGGCTCGTCGAGGCCCTCGATCTCGACCAGGTCCCTCCGCCGCTCGATCTCGTGCTCGCCTATTTCTGACCAGCCCTGGCCCTCGTTGGCGCTGACGGGCGAGCAGTACAGTCCCGCGCATGGATCAATCTGTCGTCCACAAGGTGCACATGGCGATCAACTTGGTGCACCGGTTGGTGTACTTCGTCCCTGAGGCCGGCGAGGAGTATGCCGCGCTGGGTGTGAAGGGTGCGGGTGGCTACTTTGCCTCGCGGTCCGCTCCGATGGGTGCCGTGACCGACCATGTTGTACTCGCCACGTTCTACAACTTCAGCCCGCTCGCGGTGCTGTCGACGATGCCGGGAGTGTGGACCGCCGCATCGCCCGAGGCGTGGCAGGCAGCGCGGTTCCGCGTTGTCGAGCGCGCCTTGAACAGAGTCGGCGTCGATCTTTCCGCTGAACGGATCGCCGAGGCTCGATCCCTGATCGATCCGGTGGTGGCTGGGCTCGACGTTGGAGGCAAACCACTCGCAGCGGGCAATGTTGAAGTTGCGTTGCCCGACGATCCGTTGGTAGCGCTGTGGCAACAACTCACGGTTGTGCGCGAATGGCGCGGCGACGTGCATGTCGCGGTGCTCGTGAACAACGAGGTTGGGCCGTGCGAATGCCTGGTGATGCAGGTGGGTACCGGACGCTTTCCACTGAAGATTGCACGGGCCACTCGGCGCTGGAACGACACCGAGTGGGCCGCCGCGGTTGGCACGCTCGCCGAGCATGGGTGGGCCGACAGCGACGGCACGATGACCCCAAGCGGGATTGCCGAGCGCGACCGTCTCGAAGCCGAAACCGATCGCCTGTGCACACCGATCTGGGAGCCAATCGGCGACGCCGGCGCGGCGAGGTTCGCCGAGCTGATCATGCCGATCCACACGGCGATGGACGCCGCTGGAACCTACGGCGCACTCGCCTGAATTTGCCGCTGTACGTCGCCGAGGTGGTGCACGGTTTCGTGCAACGTGTGCACAGCAACCCACGCAAGCGAACGCGGCGCCGGACTGGGGTAGGCGTAGATCATCGTTCGTTGCCATGATTCTTCGTTCAACCGGGCGAGTACTCCGGTGAACATCAGCGCAGCATCTTCAATCTGGCGAGCGACATCGCTAGGTTGCTGCTCGTTGTAGCCGTCGGCCTCGACGCGCTCGTCGCGCCCCATTGCAACGACATGCGGTTCGTCGGCACGTAACGCAAGCAGCACCCGTTCGCGTTGAACGAGAAGAACATCGCGAACATGGCATCCATATTCGAGTATCGACCACCTATCAACGTCGGGTCGGCGGGTGACATTCGGATTCTCGGCAACGACGATGACCGATATCGCAGCGGCGTTGGCGACGATTTGTGGACCGACGTTGGCGGACGTCTGGGGGTCGTACACGAACCCGCAGATATCGCATCGGTCGGGCACTTCGCTCACGTCGATGTTGTAGCACGGTAGATGGAAGCGCATCGGAGTGTTTCCGGACACCCCCGGGGTGGCTGCAAGCACTCCGATGGGCTGGTAACACTCGGACCACCTCCAGGTGTACGTCGACGAGTGATCGCAAGCGGTTCCGTTCGATATCGCGCAGCACCTCGGCATCGAGCGTCATGCGTCTCCTCCAGTCGTCACGTCATCGGCCCGCAACTCGCGCTGGCCACCCGATACGGACCTCGACCGACGACCCGAAATGGACCAAGGGCTCACCCTGTGGCGCTGGCAACCCGGCTGCGGTCACCAACGTGTCGTCGAGTTCGACGATCTGCGCTCGGTGCAATGGCCACGGCTCGTGAAACGCTCGCGCCAGTCGCAGCCCACTCCGCTGAGCACTGAACAATGCCCATCGTGCGGTCAGGAAGTGGTCGAGGGTGGTCAGCTCGGCTGCGTCGTACGGTTGGCCGATCTCGATCGCGGTCCGGCTTGCCGCATCGGGTCCGGGCCAGCGCCGCTCGCAGCGGTAGTGCATCGTCGATCCCGAACGCTCGACGCTCATCTTCGACCAGAAGTACGGCAACCGGTACGTGGTTCGAGCGACGATGACGGCCCCAAGCCGCGCCGCGTCCAATGAGAAGAACCACACACCGTTCGTACCGTCAGGGCCGCGTACATACGTGCGCACGTTGGTCTCGGCAAATCGCGACAGCCACGGCACCGACCGCGACCACGGAAGAGCGACGCGCATGTAGAACTGCACGAGGCCGACCCAGGCCGATCCATCGAACGTCTCGACCGTCAGCCCATGCGGCAGCAGCCGCTGCACCACTTCGCGATCAAACCGCCAGTGGATGAACGTGACCTGCTCCCACCAGTGGATCATCGAGGCCCGACGTACGGGCACCTGACAAACGGGGCCGTGCATGACCAGACCTTCGCTCACCTTCGAAATCTAGAATCCCGTCCGACTAAACCGAGTATCAGTTCATCGCCAGCTGACGTGTGGTATCGAGAATCTTCTCGGCGGTCGCCCGGTCGCGGCGACCCAAGCCGCAGGAACTGGCGATGTCGACGCCATCGGGACGTAACGCTTCGAGGATCTTGAGGATCTGTTGGTGTTCTTCCATCGAACGCTTGTCGTGAACGAAACCGGCGACGAAGCGGGCGTTCGGTGGGAGGTTCATGTTGGCGAGTGGCGCGTACCAACTCGCCTCGATCGGCGGCGGTTCCTTGGCCTCGGCCAAGGGAACGTGGACGTAGTTCAGTTCATGAGTTTTCGGCCACTTGGCAATCAGCTGGTTGGTGAAGTTGACCATCTTGTCGAGTGACGGCGGTTTGATGAGCGACTTGTTGTTGAGGTCACCGAAGCACAGGTGCAAACCAAACGGCGCTTCCGGCCGAATCTGCTTCACCAAACCGAGCACGGTTCGCAGCGATAACCCGACGGCGAACTTCGGCAGTTTGTAGGCCATTGCCAGCTCGCCCGGAACCTCGAGCTGGAACTGCACATCTCCATCGGTGAAATCGAGAATCTCGTTGGCCTCGTGCGCCAAGCGCTCGTTGAACGCTTTCGCAAAGCGCAGGGCGTTCGGTGGCGACATCAATCCGAACGTCATCCCCATCGCTGTCGGCAGTCCAACCTGAAACCTGAGATCGGTGCGGCCAGATTCCTTGACCTCGTGCTTGAACAGCGGGTAGCTCTGGCGGGCGAACGTACTCCAACCAAGATCGAGGTGTGCGGCCAAATCCTTCGCACCGTGCTTCGGCTTCAGCCGCGGACCGGCGTCGTAGTCGGCGTGGAAACCATCGGCGTTGCGCCGCGACGGCCGCGACACGGTCCAGTTGGCCGTGTCGGACTCGCACCGATCCGCGATCGTCTGCACCCATGCAGATCGATCGCCCTTCGGATGAGCGTCGGTGCGCTCACCGATCTCGCCATCGGGTAGCGCCATGAGCAGCGGCCCGACCTTCGACATCGCGATAGCCATCGCCTCGGCTTCGCTGTCGAACGGCAACGAGCCGACCAGCAGGGCCTTGCGTTGGCTGCCTGATGTCACGGTTCTTGACCTTTCTCTTGAATCGTCTCTTGAATCGTCTCTTGAATCGGGTAGAGGCGGAGGAAGCGCTCCACCGAGCTGCGGGCCTGCTTTTCGACCCAGTCGGGATCGGGTACTGGAATCACGCCGTAGAGCCGAGCAAGCGTGCCGCTGTGCAGCACGATTCCCCAGAAGTCCTCAGCTGCCGCAACCGGGTCGTCACAGGTCAGGGTGCGCCGAGCGGCATGCCCGCGCAGGAAGACCGCCACCTTCTGGTGACCGAGCGCCGGGCCGTGGCTGTAGTACGCCGCGCCCAGTTCAGGAAACCGGCCGGCTTCGGCGGCCACCATCCGCATCAGACGAACGTGACCCTCGGAGAACACGACGGCGAGGTGTTCTTCGGCGACGTGCTGCAGCGTCGTCTCGAGATCGCCATCTCCGTCGAGCGAGATGGGGTGTTCGATCTCGCCGACGATGTTGTCGACGACGGCAGCAAACAGTCGCTCCTTGCTGGTGAACAGCTTGTAGACGGTGGCCTTCGAGCTACTGGCCCGACTGACGATCTCATCGACGCTGGTTGCCCCGTATCCGAGCTCCAGGAACACCTCGGTGGCGACCTCCAGCAGCACCCTCCCGCGCGGTGGCAGCGACTTCGGATCGATCCGTTCGTCAGAAATGAACGGCCATTTTCCTTGCGTGTCGTCGGTCACACAACTACTGTACTGTACCGTACAGTTCACCGCCAGGCTTTGTTGGCGGGCCGACCCAAAGGGGGCTCGAGATGCACAATCCATCGTCGCTGTTGACCGGACACAACCACATCACGTTGAACGTGGGTGGCGCCCAGGAGGACTACGACTTCCACACCAAGATTCTCGGCTTGAAGAGCGTCAAGAAGACGCTGCTCTACGACGGGCAGGCGCCGATCTACCACATGTACTACGGCAACGACACCGGTGAGGAGAGCACTCTCGTCACCTGTTTCCCGTTCCGTCACGCCGGCATGACCGCGAAGAAGGGCAGCGGACAGGTGTCGATCCTGGCCCTGTCAGTTCCAGAGTCGTCACTTCCCTTCTGGCACGATCGGTTGCACGACCATGGCTTCGAGACAACGGAGACCGAGCGCTTCGGCGAGAAGCGCATTGCCTTCCAGCATCCGTGTGGGATCGACTACGAACTGGTGGGAGTTGCCGACGACGAGCGCACTCCGGCGACGCACGCCGAGGTTCCCTCCGAGAACGGGATCCGCGGCGTCCACGGCATCACCTGCTCGGTGCGCGACCTCGAACTGAGTGACCAGTTCATGCAGACCGGCTGGGGCAGTCGCCGCGTCGCCGACGATGGCAATGCCGTGCGGTACGAGATGGGTGCTGGTGGCGCAGGCGCGATCGTCGACTACATGGTCGAGCCGAATCGCGCACCGGGCAGTTGGACGTTCGGCGAGGGCTACATCCATCACTGCGCATTCAGCGTTGGCAGCCTCGACGAGCAGATGAGCATCAAACTGTTTCTCGAAGGGATGGGATTCACCGACGTCTCCGACGTGAAGGACCGCGGGTACTTCTACTCGATCTACGTGCGCACACCCGGCGGCCCGCTGTTCGAGGCCACCTACACCAAGCCTGGACAGTGGACCATCGATGAGCCTGCCGAGTCAATCGGCGCACAGATCATGATCTCACCGCAGTTCGAGGACAACCGCGCTGAGTTGCTCGCGCAACTGGAAACGATCGAGTACTGATTCGAAAGCAGATTCGACAGGACTCAATACGGCCACTCCGGCACGCGGCCGGTCACCCGTTTGATCAGACCGCCTAGGCGCAGCTTCAGCAGTACTTTCAGCGCCAGGTTCTTCGTGAACCACGGCAATTGGGCAATCTGACGCACGGAATTCGTCGCACGCGATCGCCGGTCTTTGCCGAGGTCGGCGCGGTACTCGGCCAGCGAGCGCGACCGGCCGACGTAGCGGAATCGACAACCGAAGAGCAGTTCGCGTGCGATCGCCAGGGTCACGCCGACCGACGAAAACGAATCGTGGATCAACATTGTCCCGCCTGGCTCGACACGTGCACCCCAAGTGCGAATATCGGATTGTGCCGGAGCGTATCGGTGAGCGCCGTCGATGAACAGCACGGCGATCGTGCCGGTTACGTCCTCGTGTGCCCAATGGCTGAACTCGCGTATGTGCCGCACCCGATGGGCGACACCGGCGGCGACAAGGTTCTCGTTGAACGCGTCGTGGTCATCGGCGGCCTCTTCGACGAACCCGCTGATCTGGCGCGGGCCGCGATCGTTTCCGGCATGTGGGTCGATCGCAACGATGTCGACACCGTCGGGTGCCGCACCGGCCAACACGATCGTGCTGCGACCCCGGAAGCTGCCGATCTCCACGATCTGCTGGTCCGCCGAGGTCGCCGCCGCCGCCGCGTACAATCTTGCGGCTTGGTCCTTCGACATCCAGCCTTCGACCGTGTCGGTGACAGATAGCAACTCGTTGAGCGAGCGTTTACTCATGCGAGGTAGAGCCCGAAGCCGAAGACCGCGATCCAGATCAGCCCGAGAATCTGCAAGACGCGGTCGTGGGCAAAGATCTCTTCGGGCGCAGCGCCATGTCCTTGTTCAAGGATCAAGGTGTACCGCAGCAGCGCTGTCGCCATCGGGATGATCGATAGCTCGTAGAACGGCCAGGTCGATCCGGCTGCCTCGCGAGTGTCGAAGGCCCAGATGCAATAGGTCACCATCGCTGCGCCGCAGCTGACCGACAGCACGATGCGCAGGAAGCCGAGGGAATAGTCGTCGAGCGTCGACCGGGTCTGGGCGTCCTCGCCGAGATCGCGCAGCTCGGCGTACCGCTTGCCGGCGACGATGAACAACGATGCAAACGATGTGGTCAGCGAGAACCACTTGCTCATCTGCACATCGGTTGCGACCGCTCCGGCGACGGCGCGTAGCACGAAGCCGGCGGCGACAGCGATGAGATCGACAACCGCGATGTGCTTCAGCACCGCGCTGTACAGCGAGGTCAGCAGCACATATCCGGCCAGCACCAGTGACGCCTGCCAGCGAGTGGTCGCTGCCAACCCGATGCCCGCCACCAACAAGACAGTGCCAACAAGCCGGCCGATTCCGACAGGTATGGCGCCGCTAGCGATTGGTCGGTGCTGCTTGGTCGGATGATTGCGATCGCTGTCCGCGTCGAGCAGATCGTTCCAGAAGTACGTTCCACTGCTGGCCAGGCAGAACGCTACGAAAATGACGGCAGCGCGCCACAGCGACGACCAGTCGTTGAGAACACCTGCGGCGCCTGGCGCGGCGAAGACAAGCAGGTTCTTGACCCATTGCTTCGGGCGCGCCTGCCGGACGAGTGCTGCTGTCATCCAGCGACCACCTCGGGGATTTCCGAGATGGTCGCACCAGTGACCCAAACGGCATGATCGGCGCGGGCCAGCAGCTCGCGGTCGCCGGCGCTGTTGCCGTACGCCCACACCTCGGCGTGGACCCACCGCTGTTCTTCGAGCCACTGTTCGAGCCGGCGACGTTTCTCGTCGGCACGACAGTTCAGCCCTGCAAGACGATCGCCGTATCGATCCCCTGCTCGTGTTGAATCCGTGCACAACACGTCGTCAATCCCAAGCCGCAAGGCGAGCGGGCGCAGGTAGGCGGACAGTGAGGCCGACACCAGCACGATGCGGTGTCCAGCCTGCTGATGCCAGCGCAACCGGCGCAACGTGTCAGGTCGCAGCCAGTTGACCAGCACGTACTGGGCGAACTGCTCGCCGATCGTGTCGACGTCGACGACCAACTTGCCGCGCAACGAGCCGCCAACGATGATCTCCTTAAACCGGTCTCTGTCGCGGCGCACCGCGGCAACGACGGTAGCCAGTGGTCGGCGGAGCATCGACGTGATCACGCGACGCCGGCCGGCTGCGCGTTCGAGGAACGGGCGAACGCAGTCGCGCGTGGTCAACGTGCCATCGACGTCGAACGCCGCAATCACCACTCTCTCGCTCACCGCAAACTCCCGAGCACGCGCCAATATCCCGGCCAGCTCTTAGATACCACATCCGGGTCGTCGACTTCGACATCGGCGACGCGCAGCCCGATCAAGCCGAATGCCATCGCCAATCGATGGTCGTGGTGGGTCGCAACGCGCGAGCCGTGTAGCACTGCTGGCTCGATGACCAGACCGTCGTCGGTCTCGGTGGCTTCGGCCCCGAGCCGACGGAGTTCGGTGCACAGATCACCAAGCCGATCACTCTCCTTGGCGCGGATGAAACCAACGCCGCGAATGCGGGTCGCCGTCGTTGCGAAAACTGCTGCCGCGGCCAACGTCGGGACGAGATCCGACATCTCGACCATGTCGATGTCGACTCCGTTCAGCTGTTCGCCGCTCTCGACGATTGTCGAGACCTCGCCACGGGTCGCAACACAACCCATACTCGCCAGCACGTCGCAGAAACGGGCGTCGCCCTGCACCGCGTGCATCGTGAGATCGGGAACCTCGACTCGACCGCCGCAGATCGCCGCAGCGGCAAGCGGGTAGCTGGCCGAACTGGCATCGGGTTCGATCGTGTAGTCACGACAGCGGTATACCCCGGCGCCAATCTCGATAACCGTGTCGTCGTCGTCGATGGTCACCGCGTCGTGGCCGAAGTCGGCCATCACCGACTTGGTGATCTGCAGGTAGGGACGCGACACGAGAGGGGTCGTGATCGCGATCCGCAAGCCGCCCGGAACATACGGTCCGATCAACATCAGCGCCGTGATGAACTGGCTACTGATGTCGCCACCCACGCCGATGTGGCCGGCGCCGCGCAGTGGGCCGCTGACGCTGACGGGAAGATGCCCCCACCGCTCCCCCGTCTGCACCGACGCTCCGAGGGCGACGAGCGCGTCGTGCAGCGGTGCCATCGGCCTGGCCCGCAGTGGCGGCGCTCCATCGATGTCATACGGTCCCGGCCCCAGCGCGGCCAGCGCAGTGATGAACCGCGATGTCGTTCCGGCGAGGCGGGTCGGCAGCGCAATCGGTCCTGGCGCCAACACGCCGCCAGTGCCTTGAACGGTCGTTGATCCAACGTCTGACTCGGCCCTTCCGACGCCGATTCCCAGCAACTCCAAGCACGTCAACATGGCCTCGGTGTCGTCACCGTCGGGAAGGTTGGAAAACGTCGAGGTGCCCTCGGCGAGCGCGGCGCAGATCAATGCCCGGTTGGCGATGCTTTTCGACCCCGGAACGACAACGACGGCATCGATCGGGTGCAGCAGCGGAATGACTGTATGCGCTGCCACTAGCCCAGCCGTTGAACAGCCGGGCGATAGCCACGAGCCAGTAACCCACCGCGGTACAACTCGGCCGCGGCCACATCGACAAGCACGATTGCGACACCACGGTTGCCCTCGACGCTGTGCACAACTTCGAAGCTGGCGATGTTGACACCCAGTTCTGCAGCGAGTGTGAACACTTCCGCGGCGGCTCCCGGTCGGTCAGGGATCGGGATTCGAACTTCAGCGAGTTCGCTCGGCTGATTGACCCTGCTCGGCAGGTTGGCACGCGCCTCGCGAGCATGCTGCAAGCGTTCGAACAGTGCCCCCCGGTCGTCACGGTCGACGACATCGCGCATCGTGGCGAGGCCGCTGATCAGCCCGTCGAGTGCCGACAGGATCGCCGGCCGATTCTCGGCGCAGATGTCGAGCCAGATCGCAGGGTGGCCCGAGGCGATGCGAGTCATGTCGCGGAAGCCACCGGCTGCCAGTCGCAACAGTGCTGCGTGCTCTTCGGCGCGGTCGCTGGCCAATCCCATCAACGTCGCTGCGGCGAGGTGCGGTACGTGGCTGATGACAGCAACGACCTGGTCGTGCCGGTCGGCAGGCAGTGCCACCACGTCGGCGCCGAGTTCGGCCACCACCGCTGCAACCTGGCTGAAGGTGCTGTCTGCGGTGGTTGTCGATGGGGTCAAGACCCATACCGCGCCTTCGAACATCGAGGCATCGGCGCCGTCGAAGCCATCGAGCTCGCTGCCGGCCATTGGATGTCCGCCGACAAATCGGGGGTCGTCGATCGATGCCGTGATGCCGCTCTTTACACTCCCAACGTCGGTGACGAGCCCCGACGATTCGGCAAGCGCCCGCTTGACACGCTCGACGACTGCAAGCACCGGTGTTGCCACGAACGTGATGTACGCGTCGGGATCGAAGCCGTTCGTGTCAATTGCACCCACCGTGCGGGCACGCTCGACGCGCCCAGCGTCGAGATCGTCGCCGGTGACATGCCAGCCCCGTTCGCGCAGGGCGAGCGCGATCGAGCCGCCGATCAGACCAAGACCAGCAACATTGGCACGACGCGGGCTGTTCACGGGCGGTCAGCGTAGCTGCGAGCCAGCCGCGCCGACGCTCTCGATCAAGCTCTTGATCTCACCAGTGGTGAGTTCGCGCCACTCTCCGGGACCGAGCGCGGCGTCGCGCAGCGTCCCGATCCTCACCCGCACCAACCGCTGGACGGGGTGGCCGATCGCCTCGCACATCCGCCGGACCTGCCGGTTGCGACCTTCGTGAATGGTCATCCGCAAGACCCCAGGACTCGGCTGCGAGACCTTTGCCGAGGCAGTCATACCGTCGTCCAGCTCGATGCCCTCACGCAACTGGCGGAGCTTGCCGTGGGCGACGTTGCCCCCGTCCACTTCGGCGAGATACTCCTTCTCGACACCGTGACTGGGGTGGGTCAGGCGTTGGGCGAGATCACCGTCGTTGGTCAGCAGCAACAGACCTTCGGTGTCGATGTCGAGCCGGCCGACAGGGTAAACCCGCGGCTCGTCGGGCACCAGCTCGACGACAGTTTGACGGCCATGTGTGTCGCTGGAAGTTGTGACGATGCCGACGGGTTTGTTCAGCAGGTAGTAGACGAGCCCCGGCTTGACGCCGATCGGCACGCCGTCGACTTCGACACGGTCATGGTCGGTCTCGACGCGCCGACCGAGAATCGCCACTTCTCCGTTGACCGTGACCCGTCCGTCGGAGATCAGGTCTTCACAAACACGCCGGCTGCCCCAGCCGCGGATCGCCAAAACCTTCTGCAATCGTTCGCCTTGCGGAAGCCCGGCGTTCTTGGTGGCCCACTGCTCCCAGAGCGGCGGCTCAATTTGAGGCATCGGGAGCTGACACGTCGATGCGCAATCCGTATTCGAGCGCCTCGACAACGTCGGCGCCTGGCACGAATTCTGCGATCGGTGGCAGGTCTGACAAAGAGTTCAAGCCGAGCTTCTCGAGGAACGTCGGCGTCGTCCCATACATGATCGCCTGACCAGGGCCGGCATCACGGGCCACCTCGGTGACATAGCCGCGGGCCTGCAACGTGCGCAGCACGCCATCAGGGTCGACACCCCGGATCGATGCAATCTGGGCGCGCGACAACGGCTGCTTGTACGCCACGATTGCCAGCGTCTCGAGAGCCGCTCCGCTCATACGGGCGCGCTGGCCGTCGAGCAGAAAACGCTCGACATAGGGAGCCAGTTCGGCATGCGACTGGTAGCGATAGCCGCCGGCGACTTTGACCATTTGAAATCCGTGACCGGCCTCGTCGTACGCGGCCGACAGTTGCGAGCAGAGTCGCTCGATCACAGCCGTCGGCTGCTCGAGCAGTTGGGCGAGCAGGTCGGGGGCTACAGGCTCGACCGCGACCATCACGATGGCTTCGATCGCCCTCACCGTTTCGCTATCAATGTCACTCATCGTCATTTCAGCCTTCGTAGTCGTCGATTGCGATCGAACCAGCGGCAACCGGCACCAGTCCCCCGGTCCACATCACGTCGATCTCGCCGAACTGCTCGTCCTGGTCCAGCTCGATCACACCCTGCTTGAACAACTCCAACAGAGCCAGGAACCGCACGATCACTTCCAGTCGCTCGACCAACCCGCTGGTGAGTCGTCGGAAAGAGATCCGACCGACACGCGGCAACTCGTCGACGAGTTCGGCGACGGCATCGGCGACGCTGGCGCGGATCGGAGCAACGTGGAACAGATCGATCCGTTGCACCGGCTTGGGTGTGACCGCGCGCAGATACGCGGCGTGGATTCGCTTGGACGTCGTGCCTTCGAGCAAGTCGGGCATCACGTCGTCGAAGCGCTCGTCGGGTCCGGCGGTGCGCGGGAAGCTGCGATCCGCATCATCGGCCAGACGGCTGAAGACTCCGGCGACGTCCTTGAACGTCTTGCACTCCAACAAACGGGCCAACAGCAGATCGCGCTCTTCCCACAACGCCAGTTCGTCGTCGAGATCGACATCGTCGCGGCCAGGCAGCAACCGGCGCGCCTTGAGCTCGACGAGGGTCGCGGCGATGAGCAAGAACTCTGTGGCGATATCGAGATCGATGACCTGAAGACGCTCGATTTCGGCGAGATAGGCGTCGACGATCCGGCTCAGCGAAACCTCGTAGATATCGACCTGTTCTCTGAGGATGAGATGCAACAACAGGTCGAATGGCCCCTCGAAGACGGGGGTTGCAACCGCAAATGCCATACCAGTTCAGGCTAGCTCGCCACTAGCCTGGCGCGCCGTGACCCGTGTCCTCTCGTGCATCCAACCCACCGGCGACGTCCACTTGGGCAACTACCTGGGTGCGCTGCGCAATTGGGTCAAAGGCCAGCACGAAGCCGATGCCTTCCACGGAATTGTCGACCTGCATGCCCTCACGGTCACCGAGGCGCCCGGTGTGATCGGCGAAACCACGGTGCGCCTGGCGGCCATCTTGTTCGCCATCGGCCTCGATCCCGACGTGGCAACCATCTTCGTGCAGAGCCACGTCGTGCAGCACAGCCAGCTGTGTTGGGTGATGGAGTGCACGGCTTCGTTCGGCGAGTTGAGCCGGATGACACAGTTCAAGGACAAATCGGCCAAACGCGAAGGCGACTTCATCTCAGCTGGGCTGTTCACCTACCCCGCGCTGCAGGCCGCCGACATCTTGTTGTACGACACCAACGACGTCCCGGTCGGCGAGGATCAGCGTCAACACATCGAGATCACCCGCGATGTAGCCATGCGATTCAACCACCGCTTCGGAGACACGTTCGTGATCCCCAAAGCCGTCACGCCAAAGGTCGGGGCGCGGGTGATGGACCTGCAAGATCCGACCTCGAAGATGAGCAAGTCGACCGACAGCGATGCCGGTTGCATCATGATGATGGACGACCCTGCCGAGATTGCCCGCAAGTTCAAACGGGCCGTCACCGACAGCGACAACGAGGTCCGATTCGATCGAGCGACCAAGCCCGGCGTGTCGAACCTGCTGGAAATTCTGGCGGTCGCCACCGACTCGACGCCGCAGGAGTTGGCCACGAAGTACACCCAATACGGCCCGTTGAAGACAGACGCCGGCGACGCAGTTGTCGAACTGCTGCGACCCATCCAAGCCCGCTACAACGAGTTGATGACCGATCGTGGCGAGCTGGCGTCGCTGTT
>JAENVT010000270.1 GCA_016650435.1 Ilumatobacteraceae bacterium | reverse complement strand
GGATTGTCGTCGAATCCGACGACCGAGAGATCCTCAGGAACGCTGAGACCAAGCGCGTTTGCTGCTTGGACCGCGCCGTACGCGATGACGTCGCTGAAGCACAGGACCGCCGTTGGCCGATCGTCGATCTCGAGCAACATCCGCGCCGGCTCGTTGCCGCTTGTTTCGTTCGGGTGCGACTCCTGAACAACCGTCGGCTCGATTCCTGCGGCGTGCAGTGCATCGAACCACCCGAGCATGCGCTGTTTGCACACATAACTGCCGGGCTCTGTTAGCGGATCGTCCACGAAACCACTGATCCCGAAGATGTTCGTCGTGATGATGCCGATCCGACGGTGGCCGAGATCGATGAGATGCTGTGCAGCCGCGCGTGCTCCAGATCTGTCGTCGATGTTGATGCTCGGTATTCCCGGCGCCGGTATCTGGTCGACGTACACGAGCGGCAGCTTCCTTCGCTTCAGCCAATCGACGGCGATCGACTCCGTGTTGCACGAGTACACGAGCGCGCCGTCCATTGGCACATCACGTGCCGGGACGATGTCGGCCTGGTCGGAGGCGGAGAGCAGCGTCAATGCCAGCCCGGTGGGACTCAGCTCCTCGGCGATTGCTCCGAGGAAGGTTGTCGCGACCTCGTCGCTGAACGCGTAGCCCAATGAATCGGTCAACAACACGCCGACCGAGCCAGTGGTTCCGCGGGCGAGGGCCCGGGCAGATGGATCCGGTCCGGCATACCCGAGTTCCTCGGCGGCAGTCAGAATACGGCCGCGCAACTCCGACGACAGCTGGTCGGGTCGCGAGAACGCATTCGAGACCGTCATGCGACTGACCCCGACCCGATCAGCGATCGTTTGCAGAGTCACTCTCGCCATCCCATGATTCTGGTCTGAATCCGGTAACGAATTGCTATCTGATGATGTTTTGGCTTCGATCAGCACTCAGTGCTGTAGCGAGCCGGTCGCTTGGCGATCACCGGCCGGGAAACTGGATGCCGGATTGTGGCGAACAGCCGGCGAATTCGGCGGCGCGGTTCGACATAGGGCAGCACTGGCGCGTTCGGCAAGGCGCTGTTTGCGAGATGGTGGGCGGAGGTCCGCACGTACTGGTTGGTGATGGTTGTGAACGATTCCACGTCTGACTCCTGTTGTTGGCTATATCGGTATAGTACTCCAATGTCTGTACCGGTCAAGTCATCTCGGCGGGTTTGTGTGTGATGGTTGTCACGGACGCCGGATCGGCAGTGATGCGAGTTCGTCAGTCGGCGAGACGTGAAGCGATCGCCGGGATGACGAGGAACGCGGCGACCAGGTGGGTGAGCTCGAGCACGAGCCGAGTGGCCGTGTCGGTGTGCACTAGAACTAGGGGCAGCAGCGACAGTGCGCTGAGGGCGACGGTGACGGCGAGGAACATTTCAGGGGAGCCCCGGCCCTTCGCCGACTCACTCCCTAAACGAATCAGAAATCACCAAATCGACAGATCGCCAGAAACTTTCTCGAAAACATCCGCTCCTCTGAACTCGCTAGGAGACAGAGCTCTCGTGTGTCGACCCAAAGTCGAGCCCCTCGACGAAGTTGTCGGGCAGCACCAACTGTTCGCGCTGATGCTCCTGACGCACCGCGGAGATGACCACCTGCAGAGCGCCCGAAACAGGTACCGCCAGTAGAGCGCCGAGGATTCCGAACACCTCAACGGCAAGCAACACGCTCAGCAAGATCCCCAGTGGATTGACATTGACCTTGCGGGCCATGATCCACGGATACAGCACACCGTTTTCGATCTGCTGGTAGACCACGAAGAAGATGATCGAGATGATGCCGGCGGTCGGGTTGTGCAGATACGCGGCGATCACACATACGGCCGCGCCGAGTGTCGCGCCGACGAGTGGGATCAGGTCGGCAACGGCTACCCACAGGGCCAGCACGACCGGGCTCGGAACGCCAAGGGCGACCAAACAAATGAAGGCAGCGACGCCAGCGATGAGGCTGATGATCAGGTTGCCGATCACATAGCCGCTGACCGCACCGGCGGCGTCGGCGGCGATGCGGTGGGCCGAGGCCCGTCGTCGATAGGGAATGATATTGAGTGCCGCCCGGCCAATCGCCGCGGACTGGCTGAGGAACAAGAACGTGAGCAGCGTGATCGTGACAAACGCGAATGCCGCGCTGAGCGCCGTTTGGGCTGCTTCGAATCCTGAGTCGCTCAGGTTCTTTGCAGCCTTTGCAAGGTTCGCTTCGTTGTCCTTGACGTAGCTCTCGACGTGCAACTTGTGGACGATGTTGCCGACCGGGCCTTTGCCGTTGGCCGCATCGTGCACGGTTCCGGGAAGATCCGTGATGATGTTGACGAGTTGCGTCTTGACGGGCAGTACGAACAGGGCGATCACTCCCACCAACACCACCAACGTGCCAACGACGACGGTTCCGGTGGCGACTGTGCGTCGGCCTCCGAGACGACGATCCAAGCGGCTGACAAGTGGAGCGAGGACGATTGCCATGAATCCGGCAATGGCAACCCACGTCAGAATTCGGACTGCAGCGAGCAGCAGCATGACGAGCAGGTACGTCGCGACCGCGACGCCGACGGCGGCGACGATGGTTCGCCACGGCACATCCGCCCATTTGTTGTCCTTGCCGGTTGCCGCTTCGCTGACTTCGCGACTGACAGGAACGCTGCTACCGGGAACGTAGAGGCCGTCATGGTCCGACGCCCCCGACATGTGGTGCACGAGACTAAACCTTCCCTGAAAGGGCCGGATTTAAACGCGCTGACGGGCTCGCGGCGACGCTCATCTCACCAAGTTACCGACCACATTGATGGCAACGCCGACGATGACCGTGCCGAAGATGTACGACAACAGCGCGTGCCGAATGATGGTCCGGCGAATGGGTCGCGCAGCGATACCGGTGTCGGACACCTGAAACGTCATGCCAACCGTGAACGCGACGTACACGAAATCCATGTAGTCGGGCGGTTCGTCGGTGCTGGGAAAGTCGATTCCGCCGGGCACGTCGCCGTAGTAGAGGCGGGCGTAGCGCAACACGAACAGCGTGTGCACCGTGAACCACGACAAGAACACTGTGAACACCGCGTCGCCGGTCAGGAACGAGGAAACAGCGCCAGCGTGGCCGCGGGCGTGGGCCAGACCGACGACGACGCCGACGAGACTGATGAGGCAGGCCACGACCATGATGAAGTCGACCAACGCGTGACTGTCGTCTTCGCGCGTCGCGACGCGCTGCGTGTCCATTGCGTCGAGCACCGCGACGAACGTCCACACGGAGCCGACGACGAATATGGCGGCGACATCCCAACCTGCGAGAACGGCCAGTTGCCACGGACAGACGAATGCGAGCGCCACAGCTGCGACCACGCCCAGCGGGGCGGCGATCAACAGCCGTTGGCGCTGGTCGAGCCGTACGCCAATAATGCTGTCGGCAAGCGCGTGCTGCCGAGCGGTCATCGTCGGCCTTGGGTATTCACGGCCGAAGCCTAGTTGCGCCGATCGAGTTGGTGGCTCGATGGGTTTAGAGATGCAGAGCATCGGGTATTCACGAATGCGCATGTCCGCTCGGCATCCCCGCTGAGAGGTGTTATCAAATCTCCGAAGGAGAAAAACAACATGTCGTTCACAGAAGGTCCCCTCCAAGAGCGCAGCGATTTTGTCGTACAGGAGCCGGCGACCGTGGTCGATGTCCCGGCCAATGGCCAGGTTGTCGTACCGGCCGCTCCCGTTGCCGGTCAGGTACTCGCAACGGCCCCGGTGTCCGCCGGGCAGGTCCGCACTGCCTCCGCATCGCGTTTCGCTCCTGATTCGATCATCGCCGGCATCGCCGGCCTCGTGATCCTCGTCACCGGACTCATCGCCATCATTCGCGGTGGCTTCGACGGTCCCATGTCCACTCCTGTCGTACAGGTTGTCGGCTTCAGCCACACAACCACGCTCGGTCTGATCGAGATCGCTATCGGCCTCGCGTTGCTGCTCAGCGCGGCGACCCGTTCGCGCAGTGGTGAAGTGTTCTTCGGAGCCGTGCTCGGTATCGCCGGCTTCGTCGGCGCGGTCCAGACCTCGTCGTTCAAGAGGACACTCGCACTGGAATCGTCGATGGCCTGGCTGGCAGTGTTTGCTGGCGTCGTCGTGGTGCTTGCAGCAATGATGCTGCCCCGTTACGCCCGGCAGTCGACGGTCATCGCCAACGTCTAAAGTCCTACGGCGTCGAGCCGCAGCACGTCAAGGAGCGACCGTTTCGGCGGTCGCTCCTTTCGTTTTACAAAGTGTCGACCTTGCGCCGCTGGCAACGAATGCTGACCTGGCTGTCGGTGGTATCGGTGAGGACCTCGTCCATCAAATGTCGAACGATGCCGAGACCTCGCCCGGATGGCTCGTCCGCGGCGGCCACAGTCCACGATGCCGGCTCGCCCAAACGACTTGACCCAGACTTCGCGCCGCCGACAACTTCCATTCCCCACCAGTCGGGATCGGCGACGTCCAGAAAGATGACGAGGTCGGATCCGTCACCGTGCTCGATGATGTTGGTGGCGAGCTCACTGACCACGAGTGCATAGTCGCTAATCACGCTGTTCGCGGCTCCATGAGCGCGCAGCGTGGTGGTGACGAACTGTCGAGCAGCACGAGCACTTGTCGGTACAGCCTCGAAGGTCTGCTGCACACGGTCGATCGCGCTGGCGTTCATGCGTAACAAAGTGGGTCTAACGTCGTCGCAAGGCACGGAACTTGAGCGATGTGGGCGCGGCGCGGCACGATGCCGTCACCGAAACAGCAAAATGGCCACATCACGGCCAGCTTGATACCCCGGCTGGCAGCGGTCGAAACCTCT
>JAENVT010000269.1 GCA_016650435.1 Ilumatobacteraceae bacterium | reverse complement strand
CCAGGGTCGGCTCGGAGAAATGCTGCGCGACCGACGGCGACCGCGATCTCCCGCCTTGGTCGAACGGCGGCGACGGGTGATCGTCGCCTCGTTGGTCGTGGCAGGAGTGGTCGGCTTCGCCGGCGTCAGCATCGCGTTGGCTCCGAACAGCTGCGTCGGCCAGGTCGAGTGCGATCTTGCCAACGCGACCGGAACGAGCGCCGCGCTTCCCTCTGATTCATCGCCAGTGGACAATGTCGCTCCCCCGTCCAACGATGGCGACACCACAGTTGCGCCGCACAGCACCAACTCGACGACATCGACTTCATCGACGACCACGACGACCCTTCCCATTGATCAGCGACCGCCCTACGCGATCGGTGAATCCGTGATGCTCGGCGCCAAGGCTCAGTTGGAAGCGAAAGGATTCAAGGTCGACGCCGCAGAGAGCCGGCAGGGCAAGGAGGTCGTCGGCGTTCTTGCCCGACTGCGCGCCGCTGGACAACTCGGCCGAATCGTTGTGATTCACATCGGCACCAACGGCGAGGTTTCCGACGAAACGCTCGCGGCGATCATGGCCAACCTGCCGCCCGACGAGGTCACGACGGTGTGGTTTCTCAAGGTGCGGGCCAATCTGTCGTGGATCGACGGCAACAACGCCCGGATTCTCGCCTTGCCGTGCAAGTACCCCAACGTCTGGGTCGGCTATTGGGGGGATTTGGTTCCGAACATCTCGGGCATGTCGAACGACGGCGTTCATCTCAAGACGAATGAGGCCAAGCAGCAGTACGCCGACCTCATCGCTGGATGGGCTCTCACGCCACAGGACAAGCAATGCCAGTAGGGCGCGCGAACCATGCTCGGCTTGGTGGTGTCTGGATCGATGTGCGACCGAACTTGCACGTTCTCGCGGCTGCGTTGGCGTTGACGTCGGTCGGCTGCACGGCCGACACCAAAGCCAGCGCTCCAGCGACTGCAGCGTCTACCGAAGCCTCGCCGGATAGCAACGCCGGTTGCGGATCGACAGCGGTGACGCCCGGCGACCAGACTCCGCCGTGGGCGGAGGTTGGCGCGTCGTTCCTTCGGTTCGTGACCGCCGACGAAGGCAATGCCGTCGGATTTCTCTTTGCCGATCCACTGCGAGCGGCACCGCGCGACGACGGCAAGAACAACAAGGTCCTGTGGGTCGTGCGCGAGCCTCGAAACGGATCGGATCTGACCCTCGAGGGCTCAATGAACGGCGAGGTCGTGACCTCCACCGAGTCAGCGAATTCGAGCCCCGGTGAGATCTATCCGTCTATTGTCGACGCGCCGAAGCCTGGGTGCTGGCACTTCACACTTCGATGGGGTGCCAACGTGGCAAACCTCGACCTGCAGTTCGCGGCCTGACTCTGCGACGCCTCCGGTGTAGAACGGCTACATGATCATCGTGACCGGGTCCGTGACGGCCAATCCAGATGCACTGCCCGAGGTGCTGCGGCTTGCTCTCGAACACGTACATCGCTCTCGCCTCGAACCCGGCTGCCTGCTGCATTCGATGCACCAGGACGTGGAGAATCCGAACCGCGTGGTGTTCCTCGAACACTGGCTCGATCGTGACTCGCTGAAAGTCCATTTCGGCGTTCCGGAGTCGCGAGAGTTCGCCAAGGCCTTGCGATCACTCGCCAGCGAGCTGTCCACGTTGGAGATCTACGAAGCCGAACGAGTCGAGTTGTAGTCGCAACGAAATCCGTGACCTCGCAGTTTTGTTTCCGACTCCTAGGGCGCGCAGCTCACGCTTTACCCTGCTGTCTTTATGGACTCCTCCGTCGATCTGCACCAGCGCGAGATGTACGACCTCGCCGTGCAGATTGGGAGGTCGTGGGTGCAGATCCGCCGCGGCGCGGCGATGGGGGCGCTGCGCGACTACCTGCTTGGCACCGGCGATGAGTGCCTCGAGCAGGGCCAGATGGACTCGCTCGACCTGCTCGCCCGCCAACCGTCGTGGCGCATGAGCGATCTCGCCGAGGCGCTGCGTATCGATCCTTCGACGGCAACCCGCGCCGTGCAACGACTGGTGATCTCTGGTCTGGCGGTTCGCACTCCGAGCGACGGCGACGGACGAGTCGTGATGGTCGAGATCACCGATGCCGGTCGCTCGCGACACGCCGACGTCCACGCCAGGCGAGGGTTGCTGATGACTCACATGCTCGGCGCGTTCACACCCGAGGAGCGGCCCGTGCTGGCCGACATGCTCGAGCGCTTCGTCGCCGCCGTCGATGAATTCGTCGAGGCTCAACCCAAGCCCCTGGCCGACGCCCCCGCCTAACATCCGATGGCGCGTCACTGGGCGCGGAAATACGCCTGACAGTGCCGGTTTCGCGCCCAAGCAGGCTCACTGGGCGCGGAAATACGCCTGACAGTGCCGGTTTCGCGCCCAAGGAGCCACGAGGGCGGCCGGCTCGGGACCGGCTCGGGACGGGAGCCAAGGGGCTGGTTTGAAATGAGAGCAGTGCGGCTAGGGTCGCCACGTGGCAGATCGGGCCGAGTTCTCGAAGCAGGCGATGCAGTACGCACCACAGCTGTACAGCGCTGCGTTGCGCATGACCCGCAACAGCTCCGACGCAGAAGACTTGGTGCAGGAGACATATCTGCGTGCCTACCGCAGCTACGAGGGGTTCGAAGAGGGCACCAACTTGCGGGCCTGGCTGTTTCGGATCATGACCAACCAGTACATCAACACCTACCGCGCCAAGCAGCGTCGCCCGCAGGAGACCGACCTCGACGACGTCGAGGATCTGTATCTGTATCGGCGGGTCGGCAACCTTGGGGCGATGAGTCACAGTGCCGAAGACACGCTCTTCGAACTGTTCACCGACGAAGAGGTGAAGACTGCGCTCGAAGAGCTGCCGGAGGCGTTCCGAGTCCCCGTCTTGCTGGCGGATGTCGAAGGATTCTCGTATAAAGAGATCGCCGAAATGATGGACGTGCCGATCGGTACCGTGATGTCACGGCTGCATCGGGGAAGAAAAGCGATGCATAAGAAGTTGTACGACTTTGCCGAGCAGCGTGGCCTCATCGCAGCAGGCAATGACGAGCATGTGAAAGAACCGACCAATGGATAACTGCGACGAAACGATCCGAGAGCTCGAGGCCTTTCTCGACGGTGCCCTGTCGGAGGATGGCCACCACGCCATCCACGCCCACCTCGAAGGATGTACGGAGTGTTTGCAGGCGTTCGACTTCCAAGCCGAACTTCGCACGGTGATCGCCGCCAAGTGCCGCAACGACGAGATGCCCCCGGGACTGCTCTCGCGGATCGAGAAGTGCTTCAACGAAGACTTCGACGGCGACGGCCGCATCGGCTGAGCCGCGACAACGTGCGCGGGCTACGCTGGCCGGCATGACAGCAGTCATCTTCCACTACTGGCTCGGTCTCATTCTGCTCGCAGTTTCGATCCTGGCCGTCGTTGGTTTGATCGGTGGCTATCTCAAGAAGGTCACAGCCTCGCAGTTCCCTTCGAAGCAGAACCGGGAAGAGTAAACGGGTCGTCGTGCCAGCCGCTAGGTCACCAATCGACTGGCGACGCGCCGAGCAGATTGCCACAAGCATCGCCGGCCGTCACCCAGACCTAGGCGGTGCGGCGTTTGTCGACTTCGAGCACATGATCCCCCAGCTCGAGGACCAGATCGAAGCAACGACCGGGCTGCGATCCCTTGCCGGCCCGGCGGTCGTCCAGGTCATCGATCGACCGGATTGGATCCGGGCAAACATCGCCTCCTTCCAACATCTGCTTGCACCGGTGCTCGATGAATGGTCCGCGAAGATGCCCTCGAACGGCCTTGCCGCAAACATCAGCAGCCAACTCGTCGGCGGCGAACTCGGGGCCCTGCTCGGCTGGATGAGCACGCGGGTCCTCGGTCAGTACGACCTGCTGGTGGGGCGCGACGACGATGACGCGGTCTACATGGTGGGTCCCAATCTGGCCGCGATGGAGAGACGTTTCGGCTTCGATCCGGGAGAGTTTCGCACCTGGGTGTTGCTCCACGAGCTGACTCACCGAGCCCAGTTCACCGGCGTGCCATGGATGAAAGCGCACTTCACCGATCTGGTCGACGTCAGTGTGCGGATGGCAAACCCCGATCCCCATCGCATTGCCGAAGCAATCCGCGAAGCGTTCAACGATCGCGATCGAGCTCGTCAGCAGGTCCGCGATAGCGGCGTGTTCGGCTTGATCGCCTCGGCCGAGCAACGCGATGTAATTCAACAGATCGCCGGATTGATGTCGCTGCTGGAAGGTCATGGCGACGTGACCATGAGCCGCGCCGCCGGAGATCTGGTGTCGTCAGCCGGGCGATTTTCGGCCGTCTTGCAGGCGCGACGCCGGCGGACCAACCCTCTGACTCGGCTGATGCTGCGACTCACCGGCATCGAAGGCAAGCTCAACCAGTACGCGGCCGGCGAACGGTTCATCGCCGCGATCGAGGGTGAACGTGGTTCGCGGGCGGTCGACGTCTGCTGGCAGAGCGAGGCAAACCTGCCGTCGATGGAGGAGATCCGTAACCCACGGCGATGGCTCGACCGCATGGGCGCACTCGTTGGCTGACGCCGGTGTCGGCGCAGGTATCGAGCCGGCGACGCTGAGCCTGCTGGCCAAATGTGCGTTCCCGGTACACGGCACCAAGGTCACCTGCGCGGTTTCGGGTGGCGCCGACTCGATGTCGCTGATGGCGTTGGCCGCGGCCGCCGGTTGCATCGTGGCCGTGGTTCACGTCGACCACGGCCTGCGACCGGGATCCGACAAGGAAGCGAAAGTCGTCGAAGAGGCCGCCAACCGATTTGGGGCGACATTTCGCTCGGAGACGATCGACGTGCCTGCGGGACCGAACCTCGAAGCGCGGGCCCGCGACGCCCGCTACGCGGTGTTGCCAGACAACGTCATGACCGGCCACACGGCCGATGACCAGGCCGAGACCGTGCTGATCAACCTGATGCGCGGCGCAAGCAGCACCGGGCTGGCAGCCATGCGGCCAGGCCCGCGGCGGCCGATTCTCGCTCTACGCAGGGCGGAAACGGTCAGGTTCTGTCGGGAAGCGGGGATCACAACCGTTGACGATCCATCCAACCGCGAACCGATCTTCCTGCGCAATCGGGTTCGTCATGAACTCCTTCCGTTGATGATCCAGCTGGCCGGACGCGATCTGGTTCCCGTTTTGACCCGCCAAGCGGACCTGCTGCGAGACGACAGCGATCTGCTCGACGAACTGGCGGCCGCGCTCGATCCGACCGACGCCAAGCAGTTGGCGGCTGCACCATTACCGCTGGCCAGGCGCGCCGTGCGGCGATGGCTGACGACCGAGCATCCCCCCGACGCAGCGACCGTCGAGCGGGTCCTGCAAGTCGCCGGCGGACAGGCCGCCGGCTGTGACCTCGGTGCCGGGCGGCGAGTGGAACGATCGCATCAACGATTACAGCTGCTGGGCGAACCATCGGCGACGCCGAGCCGATAACCTCGCATTCCGAATGTTTGCGCCTTATGGAGGGAAGTGCTGATGCCGCCGCGGCTTCGAGGCAAGTGGGCACTGGGCATTACCCCTCGCAACTTCACCTGGATCATGAAGGACAAGCTTGCTGTGTGCGAGCGTCCGGGCGGATATGGCGACAATCATCGCCGCGTTCGCCGCCAGGAAGAGATCATCTGGCTGCGCGAGAACGGTTTCGGCTGCCTCATCAGCATCATTCCGGCCCCGCACAACCTCCACAACTACGACGAGCTCGCCCTCCCGTACCTGCACAGGCCGTTCACCGGCGTCGACGACCTCGGCCAATGGCTGCGCAACTTCTACGTCGAACTTGGTTCACTGCTGGAAGGCAGCACCAAGGTGATCGTGCACAACGAACCTGTCGACGACCGCCTGATGGGCATCATGGGCGGCTACATCCGCTGGAGCGGCCTGGTCGACGACCCGTCGCAAGCCATTGCGATCACGGAGCGAATCGCCGGGCGGCAGCTTGACCCCTTCGCCCGCGAAGTGATCCTGATGGTGCATCAACTCCGATAGGCAACCGGGCCCTGCCAGCTGGGCGGGACGTATGCTGGCGGCCATGAGCGAATCCCCCGCCAGCTGGCATCCGGACCCGATGGGTCGACACCAATTGCGATATTGGGACGGCAAGGTTTGGACCGATCACGTGAGCACCAACGGGGTCCAGGCCACCGATGCGTTGCAGCCACGAGGGCTCGACAAGGTCGACTCGGCATTGACAATCGGCAACGAGGGTGACCCGACGAGGATCCAACAGCAGCTACACGGCGAGTCGAAATATCGCAGCGCCAACGTCAGCGAGTCCGCCTTTGTCGGCGGAGGGACGATCTTCACCGAGCCCATCCTGGTCGTCAACCAGAAGGCCAAGTTGATCGAACTCAACAACCAGTACAGCGTGTTCGACCAGGGCGGCCAGCAGATCGCATCGGTCAACCAGGTCGGCCAGAGCGCCGCAAAGAAGGCCGTGCGCCTGCTGACCAGCTTCGATCAGTTCATGACCCACAAGCTGGAGATCGCTGATTCCGCTGGTCGGGTTCTCCTGAAGATCACCCGGCCGGCGAAGTTGATGAAAAGCACAGTGATCGTCAGCGACGGCAACGACCAAGAGGTGGGTCGGATCGTGCAGGACAACGTGATGGGCAAGATCCACTTCACGATGCAGGCCGGCGGATATACGTATGGGGCGATCAAGGCTGAGAACTGGCGAGCCTGGAACTTTCGGATCGAGGACCACACCGGCGTCGAGGTGGCGCGCATCACCAAGACGTTCGAAGGCATCGCCAAGACGATGTTCACCACCGCCGACAACTACGTCGTACAGATCCACACCCAGATCCCGCAGCCATTCAACTCGCTGGTCGTTGCTGCGGCACTGTCGGTCGATACTGCCCTCAAGCAGGACTCGCGCGGGCTGGGTTAGTCAGGCACCCGGGGGCAGGTCGCGTCGCGGCCGCTCGGCAGCGAAGGGATCGGGAAGGTCTCGGCGATGCTGAATCGGCGGCACAAACACTGTCGTCGACGTTGGAACCGTGGTAGCCGGGACCGTGGGGATCGGTGCGGCCGCCGGGGCTGTAGTCGGCGCGGGGACCGTGGTCGCCGGAACGACGTCGCCGGGTTGCGGCGGCACGGCAGAGGTCTTGCAGCCATCGACTGCCTTCACGACAGGCGTCGGGTTGACCGAAGGTCCGCCACCGGGGTGAACCTCGAAGTGGAGGTGTGGAATCGGGGCATCGCCGGTCATCCCGATCTGACCGATGATCTGGCCGGCCTTCACTGTTGAACCGACGGATAGTCCGGGGGCAAACGCACTCATGTGGGCGTAGAAGAAATAGGTGCCATCAGCGACCGTCAATCTCCAACCGTTGCCTCCGAGGGAACCCGGAGAGTCGAGGTATTTCTTGGTCAGGGTCCCATCCTTCACGGCGTAGATCCACTGTCCGGCCTTGTCGATGATGTCGACGCCTTCGTGGACCCGACCTCCCGATCGGGGAGCGCCGTAGGTATCGGTGAACGAACACGGGCCTTGGGCCGGGAACACATCGATTGCCACGGTGCCCGGGGTGGCCGATTGTTTGGGTTGTATGGGCGGTGCCGCCAGCGTGGTCGTTGTCACGGCTGCGGCGGCCCCGGCAGGCATGCACAGCGTCTGGCCGGGATGGATCACCGTGGCCGTCGTCGCACCATTGGCGTTCATGAGAGCGGTCATCGTGACCTTGGCGTTCGTCGAGATTCGATACCACGAATCGCCGCTGATCACCTTGTACGTTGCACCGGGACACGCCGGCCCGGACGGTGAAACTGCCTTGGCGATGGCCGTAACCGGCACGATGCCGATGGCGAAGATGACAACAGCGAAGAGCCAGCGGCTGCGGGTCGACGGTCTAGCCGCCTGCCGCCCACTGAATTCGTCGCATACTGACGTCACCGCTACTCCCTTGGTCACTGAGGTATCGGTCGGCTTGACAACCCACTTGAGGGTTCCAAGACCCGATAGCGTTCCCGTATGCGCGGGCAACGAGTGCTCGTCAGCGGGATGGGCGGTGAACTCGGTTCACTCGTCGCGTCACTGCTCGAGACCGAGCCCTGGGTGGGCTCGATTTTGGGCATCGACGTCGACCCGCCGCGACGAAGGTTGCGTCGCAGCGAGTTTCACCTGATCGAGCCCAGCGACCGCCAGCGGATCGTCGACGTCGTCACCCGATTCGACCCCCATGTGCTGGTTCACCTTGCGGTGTGGGAGCCGGACGCCCGAGCCGGCACGACCGTGGCAAAGCGGCTCACCAGCCAAGCCGCGACATCCGTGCTCGCAGCCGCAGCAGAATGCCGGTCCTTGCAGGCGATCGTGGTGCGCAGTGGCGTCGAGATCTACGGTCGCGGTCGTGGAGCGCTGACCCGTCCCGACGAAGATTCGCCGACGCACCCGACCAGCGAATACGGCCGCATGCTGGCCGACCTGGAAGCGTCGGCCTACGGAGTGGGGGAACGTGTTGGCGTCGCCGTCAGTGCCCTCCGGTTGGCGCCGGTACTGGGGCCACACGTGCCCAGCCCGCTCGGGAGAGTTCTGCGTCAGCCGGTCGTGCCGTTCAGCCTGCTGGCCGATTCACCGTTCGCAGTCGTGCTCGATTCCGACGCGGCGCTGGCCTTCGTGGCCGCAGCACAGCAACGACCGCACGGTCCGTTGAACGTCGTCGCCTCTGGCGCGATCTCGACGATGCAGGCGATCCGCCGCGGCCGACGGCTGCCGCTGCCGTTGATCGGGCCCGAGTGGCGCGTCGCTCGCCAGATCAGCTACCTGCTTGGCGCACCGGTGCCCGAGCATGTGATGGAGCTGATCCACCGCGGCCGCCTCGCCGATGGCGCCCGGTTGACGGCGACGTTGGGAGTTGCGCCGCACGTGACCACCCAGGAGGTCATCGATCGCCTGTTCAAGTGGGACGCGATCGTCCGGATACCGGCGGGCCAGGCGGCGTGACCATGGCCGACATCATTCGCCTGCCGCGCTCGTGGTACCCCGCCGATTCGGTCGATGAGTGGGGCCGCGATGCCCATCTCATCCGATTGCTCACGCCTGCGGCGACGTTGCGTTGGGACGTCAGTGTCGGAGGTGTTCATCATTTGCCAAAGCGTGGAGGAGCGCTGCTCGTCACCAACTCGCGCCGCTTCTCGCTCAGCACCGTCTACTCGGCATGGGCACTGAGCTCGGCCGTCGGCCGGCCGGTCCGCTTTGGTGGCCGGCCAGACATCGCCCCCCTCGGCCCGTTGATGCAACGGCTGGGTGGGCTGTTCGCCAATCCCGACGAGATCAGCGGAGCGCTGCGCGCCGGCGAGCTGGTGATCGTGTCGGCCCAGGGGACCCGCGACCCGCGCCACGCCGGCCACGTGGAT
>JAENVT010000268.1 GCA_016650435.1 Ilumatobacteraceae bacterium | reverse complement strand
TCATCGATCGTCTCGTGCGCCGCGACGGGATCGAGCGTCGATTGACCGACTCGTTGGAGACCGCGCTGAAGCTGGCCGACGGTGTCGCCGAGGTCCAACTCATGCCGGCCGATGGCAGCGAAAGCGAGACCCTCATCTTCAGCCAGCACCTCGCTTGCCCGACGTGTGGAAGGAGCTACGACGAACCCGCGCCGCGCAACTTCTCGTTCAACTCGCCGTACGGCGCCTGCGAGGCGTGCGATGGGCTCGGCACCACGTTCGAGGTCGATCCCGAACTGATCATCCCCGATCCCGATCAATCGATCAACGGCGGCGCCATCGCTCCGTGGCGCACATCCAACACGCAGTACTTCACCAGAATGCTCGAGGCCGTTGCCGAGGTCTACAAGCTCGACCTCGACGCGCCCTACCGCACGCTCAATGCGAAGCAGCAGAAGGTCGTGCTGCACGGTGTCGAGGGCAATCTCAAGGTCAAGTACAAGAATCGCTACGGCCGAACCCGCGAATACTCGACGGCGTACGAGGGTGTCATTCCGTGGCTCAACCGTCGGCGCACCGGCGCAGAGAGCGATTGGTCGCGCGAGCAGTACGAGGGCTACATGCGCGAGGTCCCGTGCACGGCATGCGGTGGCGCTCGATTGAAGCCGGCGTCGCTGGCGGTCACCGTCAACGACCTCAACATCGCCGAGGTCTGCAACATGGCCATCGGCGAGTCTGCGAAGTTCTTGGCAGCGCTCGAACTCAGCGAACGCGATCGGCTGATCGCCGAGAGGGTGACGAAAGAGATCAACGCCCGCCTCGGCTTCCTGCTCGACGTCGGCCTCGACTATCTCAGCCTGTCTCGTTACGCCGCCACGCTGGCTGGCGGCGAGGCCCAGCGCATTCGGCTAGCCAGCCAGATCGGGTCAGGTCTTGTCGGCACCTTGTACGTGCTCGACGAACCGTCGATCGGCCTGCACCAGCGAGACAATCGCCGGCTCATCGACACATTGCTGCGATTGCGCGATCTGGGCAACACGGTGCTGGTCGTCGAGCACGACGAAGAGACCATTCGCGAAGCCGATTGGATCGTCGACATCGGCCCAGGTGCAGGCGAGCACGGCGGCGATGTGGTCTACAGCGGTCCGGTGAAGGGGATCACCAAGGTCAAGGAATCGATCACCGGGCAGTACTTGGCGGGCAAGAAGTACATACCGGTGCCGCAGCAGCGACGTCAGCCCGGCCTCGAATGGCTGGAGATCAAGGGTGCCCGCGAGCACAACCTGCGCAACATCGACGTGCGCATCCCGCTGGGCTGCTTCGTTGCGATCACCGGTGTCAGTGGCAGCGGCAAGAGCACATTGGTGCGCGATATCTTGCTGCCGGTCCTGATGCAGCGGATCTACAAGTCGAAGCACGCTGCGGGCAAGCACAAGAAGATCGAAGGCATCGATCTGCTCGACAAGGTGATCGACATGGATCAGTCACCGATCGGTCGAACTCCTCGATCCAATCCGGCGACCTACACGGGTGTGTTCGACAACATCCGCAAACTGTTCGCCACAACAGCCGAGGCCAAAGTGCGCGGTTACATGCCAGGGCGATTCAGTTTCAATGTGCCGGGGGGTCGTTGCGACGCGTGCTCCGGCGACGGCAACATCAAGATCGAGATGCACTTCCTTCCCGACGTGTATGTGCCGTGCGAGGTTTGTAAAGGTGCCCGCTACAACCGCGACACGCTCGACATCACCTTCAAGGGCAAGAACATCGCCGAGGTGCTCGACATGCCGGTCGCCGAAGCGGTTGGTTTCTTTGCGAACCAACCTGCCATCGGTCGCTACATGGACACGCTGCTCGATGTCGGGCTCGGCTATGTGCGGCTCGGCCAGCCGGCGCCGACGCTGTCTGGTGGTGAAGCACAGCGCGTGAAGCTGGCATCCGAGCTCGCCAAACGCTCGACGGGCCACACGATCTATCTGCTCGACGAGCCGACGACCGGTCTGCATTTCGACGACGTGCGCCGACTGCTGACCGTTCTGTCGCGGTTGGTCGATCAGGGAAACACCGTGCTGATCATCGAGCACAACCTCGATGTCATCAAGACCGCCGATTGGTTGATCGACCTCGGACCCGAAGGTGGCAGCGGGGGAGGCCTCGTCGTCGCCGAAGGCAGCCCCGAGGACGTCGCCGCGATCGATGCCAGTCACACCGGGCGTTTCCTGAGACCGTTGCTCCTGTAACCGCCGATCGGCTCAGTGCGATGCGCTAGACCACACGGGTGACCCTGATCGACGCGACGGTTGATCGTGCTGCATTGCAACGGCGCACCATCACCACGCTTCGGCTTGCTCAGGTGCCGGGCCAAGCCGCGATCGCCGGGGTCGTCGCGGTGCTCGCCCTCTTCGTCGGTGATCTGCTGGGAGACGACCGGCTTGCCGGGTCGGGCAATGCCGCGTTCACCCTTGGATCGGCGTTGATGGCTCCTTCGTTCGCAGCGTTCAGCCGAAGGCGCGGCCGACGCCCGGCGTTGGTGACAGCCTTTGTCATTGGCGCATGTGGCGCCGCGGTCGCCGCGTTCGGCGGGCAGATGCGTTGGGTGTGGTTGTTGCTCGTCGGCATGGTGATGTTCGGCGGTGCGCAGGCGGCGTCGCTACAGGGCCGATTCGTCGCTGCCGACCTGGCCGAACCCGGCGAGGGCCCGCGGGCGATCGCCGCGGTCGTGTGGCTCGGCACTCTCGGTGCCGTCTTTGGCCCCGTTCTGACTCCTCAATGGAAGCGGCTGGCCCCACACCTGGGACTTGCTCCAAGTGTCGGTCCAATTGCGTTTGCGGCCATCTTGTCGCTTGCCGCCGCAGCCATCATCTGGGTCCGACTGCGTCCGGATCCGCTGGCGGTCACCGGCGGGATCGACCCGCTTGCAAGCCGCTCGCAACCGATCAAATCGGTCAAGCGATCGTGGGTGGTCATTCGACGCGAGCCGATGGTGCAGCTCGGCCTGGCGTCGATGATCACCGTCCAGTCGGGAATGGTTGCGGTGATGACGATGACTCCACCGCACATGCGCGACCACCATCAAGCCGGCTCCTCGAACTACGTCATCGCCGTGCACATCGCCGGCATGTACGGGCTGGCCCCGTTTGTCGGTCGGTTCGTCCAGCGCATCCGCCCGGATCGCGCCGTGATGGTTGCGGGTGTGGTGCTCGCCTGCGGCACGGCTGGCGCGGTGCTCGCCGGCTACCACCGACCACTGATCTTCGTCGGATTGTTCCTACTCGGGTTGGGATGGAACATCGGTCTGATCGCCGGCAGTTCGCTCGTGACGAGCTCGGTGGCTTTCGACGAGCGTATCGAGATGCAGGGCACGGCTGACTTGATGATGAGCTTCTGTGGTGGTTGCGCGGCATTCGGCTCCGGCTTCATCAAGCGAGCCTGGGGTTTTCACCTGCTGGCCAACGGGACGAGCCTCGTTGCGTTGACACTCGCGGTGTTCGCCGGATGGATGGTCACACGGCCCCGCACGCCTCACTTCGCGTAGGTAACAAGGCGGTTACGCACAGTAAAGGTCGACACCTTCTTGACCGATGTCTCTCTTTGTGAAGTTGATACCGACCGCGCTGAACAGGCATGAGACGATTGCAACGAGGTTGTGTCGCGTTGCCGTGGCCTTGGTATTACTGGGCGTTGGCGTGATGGTGATGCCTGCGGTGGGTGTTCAGGCGGCACCGGATCCTGATGCCGTCTACGACTCGATCGGCGTTGTGCCGGGCAACGTTGCCAGCGTCGGGTTCGAAGCGACGTCGACGAGTGAGTTCGGTGATCGCATTCAGGTCGGGCCCGGACCGCGCCAGCTCTCCAGCGTCACGGTGCTGATGTCGAGTTGGGCGTGCCAGACCGGAGGATGGACCGGACCCATCGCATGCTCAACCACACCGGGTGCGACCTTTACACACCCGTTGACCCTCACCCTCTATGCCGACAACGGCACGGCTTCACCCGGCGGCGCCCTGGCGACCATGACCATGAACGCAACGATTCCCTACCGGCCGTCGGCCGACCCGGTGAACTGCACCGGCGGCCGATGGTTCAACGGCACGACTTGCTACAACGGCTTTGCCTATCCGGTCATCTTCCAATTCCCGGCGGGCACGGCGCTACCGAGTCGCCTGATCTGGGGCATCGCCTACAACACGAGCAACCACGGCTACAGCCCGATCGGCCCGGCGGCCTGCGGCACGAACTGTCCGTACGATTCGTTGAACGTCGGCGCGGCAACCTTGACAACGGATCCCGCGAGCGGGACCGATGTCGATCCCGCGGGCGTGTTCATGAATAGTGCTAGCGGAGGGTTCTACTGCGACGGTGGCACCGGCGGCGTCGGTGTGTTTCGTCTCGACGACGCGTGCTGGACGAGCAATCGGCCGATGGCACGCATCGACACGCTTCCGCTGAGTGTGACGGATTCGACGGTCGTCGTGCGCGCCGCGACACCGACATGGGGCTTCTTCACCGAGAACACTGTCGGCGGGCAGACAGGCAGCTACGGGCTTGGGCCGGCAGCGGCACCGCTCGGAACCGGGAGCGCCCAGATCGGCCTGACAGCGTCGAATCAAGGCATGGCCCTGGGTACGACGGGCTTTGCCGGAACGCCTCTGGCAAACCTCACCCGGTTGACCTATTCGAGCTATCAGTCGGGCACGCCGCAAGCGATCTCCTTGCAGTTCGACGTCAACTATCACTCGGGCGACCTCGCCTACGCCGGTCGGCTGGTGTTCGAGCCGTACCTCAGCCAGACCGTCAATCCCACCGTGTGGCAGTCGTGGAACGCGTTGAACGGCAGGTGGTGGGCATCGCGCACCGGCACGCCGGGATCGGGTGGGTTGTGCGGGCAGGGTTCTCCATGCACCTGGGCGCAGGTGATGACGAACTGGCCGGACGCGACGATCCGCGGGACGACGTTGTTCAAGGCAGGCAGTGGATGGACGTCGTTCAACGGAGCGGTCGATGCGTTGTCGGTCGGCGTCGACGACGGGCTCGGCAACATTGCCAACGCAACGTTCGACTTCGAGCCGACGCCGCCGACGCCGCCATCCACGCCCAGTCCGCGGCTCGCTGACTTCATTCCGGTCGACCCGACCCGAGTATTCGACACCCGGCCGGAATCGCCGCCGGCATTGCGAGTCGTCGACAAAGTCAAAGTCGGGGGAGCCAGCGTCCTCGAAGTCAAGGTCACCGACCTCGGCGATCTGGTGCCGGCGAGCGGCGTTGGTGCCGTCTCGTTAAACGTCACCGCGGTCGATCCCGACGCCGCTGGATTCGTCACGGTGTACCCGTGTGGTGAACGGCCACTGGCGTCCAACGTCAACTATCGGGCCGGCCAGACCGTGCCGAACGCCGTGATCGCGCCGGTCTCGGCCTCGGGGACGGTGTGCTTCTACAGCCTGCGAAATGCCGATCTGGTGGTCGACATCAATGGCTGGTTCCGCGGCGTCGGGGGATACACACCCGTCGGGCCACGACGTGTGTTCGACACTCGTCCCGGGCAGGGTTCCGACGCGCTGCGCCCGCTGCCGACCACCAAGCTCGTGGGCGGCACGGAGCTGCAGGTCCAATTCTCGGATCTCGGTGACTATGTGCCTGCGTCCGGCGTTGCTGCGGTCTCCCTCAACGTCACGGTGGTCGATGCGGAGCAACGGGGATTCCTCTCGGTGTACCCGTGCGGTCAACGGCCTCTCGTCTCTAGCGTCAACTACGAGATCGGCGACACGGTTGCCAACGAAGTGATCGCCGTGTTGTCGTCGACAGGGTCGGTCTGCTTCTTCGCCAACGTAACTGTTGACCTTGTTGTCGATGTCAACGGCTGGATGGCATCGGTCTCCGACTTCTCCAAGTCGGGCCCGGCGCGAGTGCTCGACACCCGACCGGGTGAGAACACCAACGCCCTCCTGCAAGTTGCCCCTGCACCAATCGAGCCGGGCCGAGTATTGGAAGTACACGTGGCGGATCTCGGTGGCGTCCTGCCGACCAGCGGAGTCTCGGCGGTCTCGCTCAACGTGACGGCGACCGACATCAGCGCTCCAGGGTTCATCACCGTGTTCCCGTGCGGTCAACTTCCGCTGGTATCGAGCGTCAACTTCGCCACGCCATTTCTCAGTACGGCAAACGCGGTGCTCGTACCAGTTTCGGCGGCAGGCACTGTGTGCTTCTACAGCATGGCGCCCGTCGACTTGGTCGTCGACATCAACGGTTGGTTCGCTCTGCCCTGATGTTCACATGCCGCGCAGGCGTTTGCTCAATTCGTTGAGCCGTTCCTTCTCCGACTTGCTGAGCGAGTTCATGCCGGTGGCGCTGATCTTGTCGAGCAGCTCGTCGAGCTCGCTCTGTGCAGCGGACACCGTGGTGGACCCG
>JAENVT010000267.1 GCA_016650435.1 Ilumatobacteraceae bacterium | reverse complement strand
GCACATCGCGGCCCTGATGACCGAGGGCACCGGCGGCCTCGAGGCCCACGTCCTCGTCGCCCTCGAGATGGGCATGCCGGCGGACAGGTTCGGCCGGATTCACCACCTCCCCTCGCCGCAGCTCGTCGCGCTCGTCGACGGGATGAAGGCCCGCGGTCTCGTCGACGAGGACGGTGGGTTCACCTCCGCGGGCCGGGAGTCCAAGCAGCGAATCGAGGCGCTCACCGACGACCTCGCCGTGGCGCCGTACGAATGCCTCGAGCCGGCCGAGGTCGAGGAGTTGATCGCGGCCCTGGAACCCGTCGCCGAGGTGCTCATCGCCGCTCAGGACTGGGGCTGAGCCTTCCGACGCCGACCCGCGGTTGACACGAAGAATCGGTGTCCTCCCCCCGGGGCCAGGCTCAGTAGGGCAGCTCGTCGGGTCGGCACCTCCAGAGGTCCGCAATGGCGTACACCCGCCCGACCCGTTCGGCAACGGTTGATGATCGCTCTCGCAAACTAGGCCAGTACCCGCCGAGCGCGCGAGTACCGATCGGCAGTTAGGGCGCGGTCGTCCTCGATCGAAGCCTCATGCGACCGAGCTGGCCTGCCGGACGGCCTCGACGATGCCATCCGCGATCCGATCCGGTACCTCGTTCGGCAGGAAGAACACGGCTCCGGGGATGGTGACGAGGTGCACCTGCGGACACGCCTCGAGCGTCAGGCGTTCGTGGTCGGTCAGCCCGCCGTCACCCTTTTCGGCGTGCACGACCCAGGTCGGGACCGCCGCTCGGCACAGCCGCTCGGCCGGATCGTCGTACTTGTGCAGCCACCGCACGTACTCGCGCAACCCGCGCCGCGTGTGCTGCGGAACGTTCCTGCGAAAGTCGTCTCGCAATTCGTTCTGACGTTCGGTCGACACGGGGACACGCTTCACCATCGAGGCCGCGCCTTTTGCCAGCACGGCGCTGGGCAGGCCGCCCAGCACATTGCCGAGCTTCACGATCGCACGGAAGAACGCTGCCTCGTCCTTGGGCGACAGACTGATACCGAGCAGGACGACCGGCCCGGCGAAGTTGCCCGACACGACCATCTCGAGCGCAACGGACGCACCCATGCTGAACCCCACCACGACGCACGCGCCGACCTGTTTCGCCAACGCGGTCGCAAGTCGCGCGTAGTTCTCTACGGTGTAGTCGTCCGGCGGCGGCGCGCCCGCGTGGCCCGGCAATGTGGCGGCAACCAGGCGCATGCCTGCGAGAGCCGGTTCGGCCATGACTTCTGCGTACGAGCCCGCGCCGCACATACCGCCGGGAAGCAGCAAGACGGTGTTCTCGGCGTCGAGCGGACCGGCCTCGCGAAGTTCCCAATGAACGTCCGTCATGAGCGCATAATGCCTTGATAGATGATCTTGTGCAAGGGCGTTGCGTGATTCGTAGCGTTCGGGGTCTGGTCGGGTGTGTCTCTCGAGTGCCCTGTCGCTGTCATGGTTGACTTCGATATGGAGCGCGTCCGCAACCGAGAGCCGCCGTCGTCGGCCGTCGGCTCGAGCACAACGAAGGCCTCGACGTCAATCTGCTCCATCGTGTCGGCGTTCAGCCGGACACCGCTGCAGGCAGGTAACCAATGTGCCCCCTATTTGTCTCACCTAGCCGTATCGACCTCAGGCGTTGTTGCGTCGCTGGCGACGGCGCCACCACATGGTGAAGATCCGGTCGACCAGGATGCCAAGCACGACCGCGATCAATAGCGACCAACGGATCGTGGTCCTCTTTTCGAAGAACAGGAAGTCGATGGTCAACTGTTCGCTGTTCTGCAGGAAGAACACGACGAACAGGGCGATGACGACTCCGAGGCCGATCAACGTGGCGCTCGGCCCTGTGCGACCGGCCGCAACCTCGCGTTGACCTTCGTTGGTGTTGGGGTTCTCAACGGTCATAGTCCTGCTCCCTTTTTCGGCAACGGCTTACCTACATGGTGCACCAATCATGCACCCGCCGGTTTCGGCTCACGCGGCAATCCGAGCAGGCGTTCACCGATGATGTTCCTCTGCACCTGACTGGTACCGCCGGCGATGCGCCCTCCGGGTGCCGCAAGCATCCCCGTCGACTCCGGGCCGTCGAGCATCGCGTCGGCGCCTGCCACCGTCGCTCGCAGAACGGCCGACCCGAACATCATCTCCGTGATGCCGAGCTTCATCAGCGACGCGGCGACTGAGGCGATCGGTCCCTGACGCTCGGCCATCGCCTTGTAGGCGGAGCCGGTCGACATCAATCGCGCCAACTCGTCACGCGCCGTCGGTGTCAGTTGCCGTCCGTCGGCGAGTTGTGCCATCGACTCCAAGCGCCTCTCGAGACCGACGATGCTGGTCCCGATGTGGCCACGTTCACTGGTGAGGACGGCCATGCCGACATTCCAACCGTCGTGCAGCGGGCCGAGCAGATGATCTGCCGATAGACGCACGTCGGTGAGGAAGACCTCGTCGAATTCGGCCTCGCCCGTCATCTGTCGCAGTGGTCGGATCTCGATGCCGGGAAGGTCCATCGGCAGCAGGAAGAAGGAGATCCCCTTGTGCTTGGCGACGTCGGGATCGGTGCGGGCCATCAGGATGCCCCAGTTGCTGTAGCGCCCGCCACTGCACCACACCTTCTGGCCGTTGATCACGAAGTGATCGCCGTCGATCTCGGCGCGGGTGGCCAGACCCGCCAGATCGCTGCCTGCACCCGGCTCGCTGAACAGTTGGCACCACACATGCTCGGCCCGCAGCGTCGCTTGGAGATGCCGTTCTTGGTGCTGGTCGGTGCCGAACCGGAGCACCGCGCCGGCGGCCAACACCAAGCCCACCATGTTCAGCACGGCCGGCACGCCTGCCAAGGCACATTCGTATTGCCACGCCGCGTTGTGCTCGGGGGTGAGTCCGCGTCCGCCGTGTTCGACCGGCCAATGGATACCGGCGAACCCGGCGTCATTGATCGATCGCTGCCACTCGATGGCCTGGCCGATCGAATCTGGTGGACAGATCGCCCCATAGTCACGCGGCGCCTGCGATCCATGATTGTGCAACCACGTCGCCGCCCCACCGCGGAACTCTTCGATCGCAATCACCCGCGGCAAGCTACCTCACGGCTGGAATGGAGGCGGACCGAGGATCTCGATGCCACCGTTCTTTGCCGCCGAGGCTTGCACTCGACTCATGTCGACTGGCCCTGCATCAATTCCGCGAGTGTCGTCACTTCCAACGGGCTCACTGGCGTCCCAATAGAATGCCTGGCAGCAGCCAGGGGTGTGCAGGCAGAGCAACCGAGCACCGTTGGCACCGGAGACCTTGAATGCATGAGGTACGCCCCGCGGTGCGCTAGCAACTCCGCCTTCGCCCACGACGTGCTCGGTGCCGTCGAGGTGCATGCGGATCTCGCCCTCCAACACGCCGCAGCGCGTGACCTTGTCGCCGCTGGTACGACGCCAACGGTCGAGGACGCGGCCGTTGCTGCATCGATTTCTCGCACGACCGCGTACCGCTACTTC
>JAENVT010000266.1 GCA_016650435.1 Ilumatobacteraceae bacterium | reverse complement strand
GGCAAATGTCGCTGTGTCGGTCATCGTCAGATCGTGGACGACCGTGAACAGATCGTCGCGAGCCAGGCCCTGCAACACGATCGCTTGCTCGGGACATGTTGCGGCCGGGTTGGAACCCTGCACGAACAGCACCTCGACCCGTCCATCCTCGTCGTCGACGAGAATGCGCCCGAGGCGGTTCATGTTGATCGCTCGACGTTCCGGCACCGGGGCATCGCCAACGATGCCGCGACGCACGGCGTCGGCCTCGTAGCCCTTGCCACCGTCGATCGAGTTGAACACCCCAGAACCCGGTGAACAGAACTGACCCGCCAACGCCGGCAGCGCGAACACCGCCCGACTCGCCGAGCCTCCGTTGCGGTTTCGTTCCTGACCCCACCCGACGCGCAGCATGGCCGGACGGATCGTGCCATACATCTCGGCGAACCGTTCGATGTCGGAAGCCTCGACACCGCAGATCTCCGCAGCGCGCGCCACTGTCCATTCCTCGCACGCCGCGAGATACTCGTCGCAGCCGGCGACCCAGCGCGCGACGAACTCGCGATCGATGTGTCCGTTCCGTTGCAGCAGCGCGGCGATCGCCATCGCCAGCACACCGTCGGTGCCGGGCCTCACCGCCAGGTGCAGGTCGGCGCGTGCGGCAATCGGTGTTCGTCGCGGATCAACGACGATCACCTTCGCGCCGGCGCGCCGCCGCTCTTCTATGACCGGCGACAGGTGCGGATGCGACACATTCGGGTTGGCACCCCACACGACGATCAGCGCGCTGTGCCTGATGTCGGCGGGGTCGGCCGACGGCATCGAGCCGTACGTGCGCTCCCATGCCTCGGTAACAGTCGCTGCACAGATGGTGATGTCGGTTCGGGCAGCACCGAAGTGCTCCCACACCAACGGCGACAATCCATGGCGTCCGAGGTTGCCGGCTGACGAGCTGTACAGATATGGAACGACCGACTGCCAGCCATGTGTCTCGACGGCCTTGCCAATCCTGTCGACGAACAGATCGAGCGCCTCGTCCCAGGTGATCTCGACGAATTCGCCAGAGCCTTTGGAACCGGTTCGGCGCAGCGGCTTGGTGATCCGGTCTGGGCCGTGAAGCAACTGCGGAGTGTGCTTCACCTTGGCGCAGATCCAACCGTTGGTGAACGGATTCGCGCCATCGACAGCCGCGTCGATGGCGACCATCTGTCCGTTCTCGACAGTCACCTCGAGACTGCAACTGTCGGGACAATCAAGCGAACAGGCGGTGATCTTCCCCATGGGACGAGCGTAACTCTGCGAACACGTAGCGGCGTGCCGGTATCAACTGCGATCGCCAGTCGGGGGGTCATGGTCGCCGGCCCGCAAGAGGTCCAAGAGCTCCGATTGTGATCGCACCCCGAATTTGTTGAAGATCGTCGACAGGTGGCTGCGAACGGTGCTCTGGCTCAGAAAGAGTCGCTGAGAAATGGAGCGCACCCTGTTGCCCAGCACAAGGAGTCTGACGATCTCCATCTCGCGTGTCGTCAGTTGACCGATACCAAGCGCGTCGTCGTTCACTTGGGCGGCAGATGCGTCGCACAAGCTTCCGCCCAGTCGCCGAATGAGCCGTTGCTGAGCTGTCGCCGTTGTCGGCAGCAGTGGGGCTCCCTGCGGAATGAAGGCAAACGCGCTGCTCGGTTCCGGAACCAGCGCAACGACGACCGCCTCGCAAGGCAGCACGTCTCCGCCCTTCGCACGGACGGCGACAGCCCGCGATGCGCCGTCATGATTCCGCACAGCCTCTTCGAACGCCTCGAGCAGGTCGGTCACGTTCGCTTCGTGAACGAAGTTCACGATGGGCTGTCCGAGCAATTCGGCCGGACTGTAGCCAAAAAAGCCCTCGCTTCCAGGGCTGACGCGATCGATGCACATGCGTTCATCTGTCGTGCCGATCATCAGCGCACCGTCCGAGGACTGATGTCGCTCTCCTACGTGGGACTCCGATACCACGCCGCCTAGTATAGCTGTCAAATGACACTGTCACCTGACAATGTCACATGAACCGGTTCGTGAAGCCCTGGTGATAGGTTTTATGTCATGCAACCGTCCCATGTCGGAGGTTCGTTGAAGGCCGCTCGGGAGCGCCTTGGATGGAGCCGCGAGGCCTTGGCGTTTCACTCTGGCGTGAGTTGGTCAGCCATTGCCCAGATCGAAACCGGCAGGCGCAAGGATGTTCGGCTGAGCAGTTTGGCGGCGCTCGCCGAGGCCTTGGACGTCAGCGTGGACTACCTGATCGGGCCACCTCGTACCACTCAGGACCTTCTTCAACATCGACTCTTGTCGTACTCGTCCGAGGACGAGTTCCTCACCGGTGCCGTTCCGTACCTCGTCACGGGAGTCGAACAAGCCCACAGCGTCCTTGTCGTGACGACGCCGGCGGTCACTGACTCACTTCGAGACACATTGGTCGACCACCGCGGACAGATCGCATTTTCGGACTGGGCGGACTGGTATCGCTCGCCGCAAGAAGCGCTGCACCGCTACACCACGTTCGTTGCGGAGAAGTACAAAGCCGGCGCGGCGTGGATCACCGTCGTGGCCGAGGCCGGGTGGTCGGGTCAGTCGGAAGCCGAAGTTGCCGCCTGGACGCGTTACGAGTCGCTGGTCAACCTGACGTTCGCGGCATCGCCGGCAACGCTGGTCTGTACCTACGACGAACGACGGCATTCACCCGAAGCCATCGCGGAGAGTCACCAGACCCATCCAGAAGTTCTTCACGGAGATGTCGTGGTCTGCAGTGAT
>JAENVT010000265.1 GCA_016650435.1 Ilumatobacteraceae bacterium | reverse complement strand
TCGTCGCCATCGATGACGGCCAGGACTCCTTCGTCGATCTGTGTATCGCCGATGCGGAATCCACCGGTCAAGGCGTAGGCGAGCACAACATGATCCTGTGGCAGCGCTGTCGACACGACGGCGTCCGAGTCCAGCGTGACATGGGCGTACGAGATAGGAGTGCGCGTGCGGCCGGGACCGGTCAAGTCGAACAATCCGCCGGCGATCACCCGTACCGTTGCGCCCGGTCGCGTCTCGATCGCATTCTCATCGGCGCGCAGATCTTGGTAAGCGGGCGCGGTCATCTTCAGCTCGGCGGGGAGGTTGACCCACAGCTGCAAACCGTGCGTACGACCGCCCGATTGCTGCGACGCAACCGAGGGACCTTCCTTGTGCAGCACACCGGAGCCGGCAGTCATCCATTGCGTGTCACCGGTGTGCAGGTAGCCATGGTTGCCCATTGAGTCGCGGTGCTCGAGGTCTCCTTCGATGAGATAGGTGACCGTCTCGAACCCACGATGTGGGTGCCACGGTGTACCCGCTCCTTCGCCCGGAGCGAATTCAACGGGACCCATGTGGTCGAAGAGCAGGAATGGATCGATATACGAGAGTGAGGACGTTGGGAATGGACGACGAACAACGAAGCCGTCGCCCTCGACGGCGCGTTGAGCCTTGACGAGTCGGGTAACTGTTGCGGTTGAAACTGGCATGAGAACTCCTTTGTTGCTAGCACAACAATCGCCTAACCCCAACTATTCCCTGCTCGCCGGCCGGTCAGTGCAGATCCGTGGTCACCGACAACGAGCGGACGATGCAGTCGTGAAGCTCGGCGCGCACGGCGGGGGAGAGGGATTGATCGGCGAGGGCAGTGATCGGTGCGTAGACGGCTCGCGTGAACGTCTCGTTGCAGAGCAAGACCGGCCATGGCTCGACATCGAACACGCCGGGCGACGCTTCCGTGAACCGAGCGGACGCGGCCAGTTCATCGAGCGTGCGCGGATCGGCGAAAACACCTCGGCCCGGTGTGCCCATGCCGGAGATGAAGTTGCCGACACTCCAGTACACCCACGTCCCGTTGACCTTCTCGACGGGTTGCAAGACATGCGGACCGTGCTCGATCACCAGATCGATGTGGGTGCGCGCGGTGAGGTCGGTGACGAACTGGCGGTCCTCTGGCAGGGGAGCGGGCAGCAGCTCCTGAAAGAGGTGAAGGCTCACGACCACGACCTCGGCGCCCTTGACGCGCGCCGCATCGACATCAGCCGCAACCTGTGCGGCCGTCGCTGCATGGTTGACACGCCATGGGTCGGCGGGCAGGACAGTGTTCGATTGGCGGGTGTACGACAGGTGGGCAAGCCGTACCCCGTTGACGGTGACAAGCGTGGTCTGGGCCTCAGCCGGATTGCGCGCCGTACCGGTGTGCGAGAGGCCGGCTGCATCGAGGGCTGCGAGCGTGGTATCGATTCCCCCTTCGCCGAGATCGTTGCTGTGATTCGACGCGGTGGTGCACCTGTCGAAGCCGGCACGCTTCAGGGACGCGGCAATTTCGTACGGGGCCAGCAGCAGGTTGCCACCGAACGGCGATCTGCCGTAGATGCCGGCGCGGTCTCCCGGTACACCGATCGGTAGTTCCATGTGGCATATGGCGATGTCGGCGGACGACAGCATCGACGTGATCGGGGCGAAGAGTGGTGCGAAGTCGTATCGAGCACCGGTCCCTGCGGCGAGCGAGGCCGCAGCGAAGTTCACTGCGCTCTCGGTCAGCACGTCGCCCGTAGCAATGAGGTTGAAAGTGCGCGGCGGGGGAGAAACACGCAATGCAGGTCTGAGGGTGCCGGAGTTCGCTGGCTCGGAAACCGCGGCGTGCAGACGTGCTGAAGTTGGCGATCCGATGGTTGCGGCGATCCACACCAACAGGCCCGCAAAAAGCGCCCGGGCCCGTCGCCCGGTCATGTTGTCACCGTTCGAGCAAACGAATCCGCGACAGCGTCCGGTAGCGCGAGTTCTCGATGTCGGCGCGCAGAGCTGCCCAGGCTTCTTCGACGGTCGGTCGGATGGCAGACGCCGCGACCATCATCCCATCGAATCGTTCGGCCTCGGCGACCCACACTGCCTCGACTCCGAGCAGGCGACCATCACGTCCTCGTACGTGGTTCTCGCGGTAGTCCATCATCGTACGCCAACCAGCACGCTCGAGCGCACGACGATCGGCCGGCTCGATGCACTCACCATGGCGTCGCGGTCGCAGAGCCGGGTCGCGCATGCTGATCGCCATCGCGCCATTGTGAACGAGACAGCCTGTGGATCGTTAGTGCCAACTACCTGTGGATTCGCTGGGGATATATACGTCGGGCGCGCGCGAGACTTGGCGACATGTCAGCACAATCGCGTCTCGCCGAACTCGGAATCGAACTCCCCACACCTATGGCTCCCGCCGGCCTGTACCGCAGCGCGGTACGCGTCGGAGACCTGCTGTTCTGTTCGGGTGCTGGTCCGGTTCTCCCTGACGGCAGCTTCGTGCGCGGCAAGGTCGGCGGCGAAATCGATCTTGCCGCCGGACGCGAAGCGGCCCGGCTGGTCGGCTTGCAGCTACTCGCAGCGATGCATGCGGAGTTGGGGTCACTCGACGCGGTTTCGCGAATCGTCAAGCTGTTGGGGATGGTCAACTGCGCGCCCGGGTTCAACAACACACCTGGTGTGATCGACGGATGCTCGGAATTGTTCATCCAGGTCTTCGGCGAGGCCGGTCGAGGCGCCCGCAGTGCTGTCGGCATGGCCGAGTTGCCGTTCGACATCTCCGTCGAGGTCGAAGTGATCGTGCAGGTTCACGCCGACTAGGTCGACGGGGGAGCGCGGTCAGATCTCCTTGTTCAACTTGGCATCCCACCCAGCGTGCACGGCGGCACCGAGCGCGCCGGTGGC
>JAENVT010000264.1 GCA_016650435.1 Ilumatobacteraceae bacterium | reverse complement strand
GCCAACACATCGAGGAACTCGTCGCCGAGCCCGTACTTGAACGTCACCCTGTCGACGTCGATCCATCGCGGCATCAACAACACTTCCTCGTGCTCGACGTTGACGCACTTCAACTCGCCGATGCCCTCGGGAAACATGAACAGCTCGGGTTCCGAGAATGGAGCCGTGGTGAACCAGCCACGATCTCGCTCGTAGATGATCGGCGGATTGAGGCATTCCTCGATGGTGGTCCAGATGCTGAATGTCGGCGCGAAGGCGAATCCTTCGATCACCAGATCGCTGCCATCACGTACTCCGATCTCGTTGATCGTGGAGAACAGGTGGTCGGCGGCGTAACGCGCCGCGACGTCGGAGAAGCCAGGCTCGACGCCCATCCCGACCAGCGCCAGCAGCCCGCGTTCCGCCCACGCCTCGCTGGCAGCGAACTGGGCGGCACCGAGGCTGACGCCGATCTGGTTGTAGGGGTCGGTGGGGTGAGGCGCCGACAGGTGCATCGCCATGTCGAGGTAGTGGCAGCCGGCCTCGAACGCGGCGTCGAAGATCGGAGGATTGAACCGCGGATCGCAGGCGTTGACGATCACATCGGCGCCCGTCGCGGCGGCCAGTTCGACGACATCAAGGCGGTCAGAGGCGTCGACCCGAGTGCTGCTGACCCGATCATCGTGGGCAGTCGTCGCCGCTCGGGCTGCCCGCGCCGAGTCGACGTCGGCGACGACGATCTGCTCGAAGCACTCACGTCTGGCGCAGATCGTGGTGAGCGCTGACCCGACCCCACCCGCGCCGACGATGAGCACTCGCATGCATCGAGGGTAGTGCGACGGGCCGCTCGCAGATGTTTCCGGCGCCGGTCGATCGTGTTACAGAGCGAAGGCCCGTCGTTCGGCACCGACGCTGACCAGCGCGGCGATGCGCTTGGCCAAGTATGGGCTGAACGAGCCGCGGTAGCGGATCTGCAGTTCTGGCAGCATCCAGTCGTGGCCGGAGATCTTGCCGCGGCACAGGTCTGAGCCGCACGAGCACTCGAATTCGTCGTAGTCGCTTCCGTCAGTGGTCGCGTAGTCGTAGTCGAGCTCTTCGCCGGCCACGATGTCGCGACCGGCGAGCAACACGACATTTCCGGTGAGCACGCAGTTGGGGTTGCACGAGTGGTTGATGAAGTCGGCGGGCTCCGGTTCCGGGGCGCCGGCGATGTACAGGTTCTCGTCGATCTGCAGGCTGCGAACCTGTTGGCTGGCGGGCAGCAAGTCGAACTCGTCGCGGGTCACGCAGCGCCCACCGAACGCGGCAACGACCTCGCCGGCCGAGATCGGTTCGGTCGCGACACTGCCGTACCCCGTGTTAGAAGTGGCGGTCGGACGCGCTTTCGGAGTGAGATAGCAAACACCCATCGACACCAGCATGGTGGCAGATGTTGCCGACGTCTACTCGCTGACGAGTCAGCCGTTCTGATCATTGACTCAGTCAGGCTGAGGCCTCAATCAGGTTTCCTGACATATTCGACACGCCGGGAATGTCGATAGGTCGCTACAGTATCTGCGAATTGCATCACGAGTGATCGAGGCCCTTCGGGGCGCAGATCCGGCAACCGGGGAGGAAGCCCCACGGTGCCATCCCACTTCGGTGGGGATGTGGTCCTGCAAATCGCAGGGCAACTGAGCTTCCCTCGTGCGGCGTTCACCAACACCACGAGCGAGCAAGGAGGAGGAGATGGCGGGCCAATCACTGCCGGCGAGCGGCGCCTGGCGCGCCGATGATCCCATCGGCAACCGTCAGTTCTTGGCATTCTCTCGCCCCTTCGCGCTCGACACCGGCATCACCCTCGATCAGGTCACGATCGCCTACGAAACGTGGGGCATCCTCGACGACAGCCACAGCAACGCCATCTTGTTGTGTCACGCGTGGACTGGCGATAGCCACGCGGTCGGCCCGATGGGTCATGGGCATCCGAGCGCCGGGTGGTGGGAGGGAGTCGTCGGTCCTGGCCTGGCGATCGACACCGACCGCTGGTTCGTCGTCTGCGCCAACGTGCTCGGTGGATGCCAGGGTTCGACAGGGCCATCGTCTCCTCATCCGATCGATGGGAAGCCGTACGGCAGCAGGTTCCCGGTGGTAACAGTTCGTGACATGGTCCGCGCCCAGGTTCGGTTGGCGGATCACCTGTCGATCCCGGCATGGCATTCGGTGATCGGCGGTTCTATGGGCGGGATGCAGGTGTTGGAGTGGGCGATCACCTTCCCGCATCGGGTCCGCTCGATAGTCCCCATCGCGACGTGCGCGCAGGCGACGGCGCAGCAGATCGCGTGGGGCGCAATCGGTCGCAGGTCCATCGCCTTGGATCCGAACTGGCGTGGCGGTGAGTACTACGACGCCGACGACAACGAAGGTCCGTGGGAGGGCCTGTCGGTGGCCCGCATGGTCGCCCAAGTGACGTTCCGCAGCGACAACGTGTTCACCGACCGCTTCGGCCGCGAGCTGGCGGACGGCGCCACCCTGCGCGACAGCCTTGATCTGTGGCAGCGGTTCGAGGTCGAGCGGTACCTCGACCATCACGGTGAAAAGCTTGTCCGTCGATTCGACGCCAACAGCTACCTGATCATCGGCAAGGCGATGGATCTGCACGACGTGGCTCGCGGCCGCGGCGGGCTGGAGGCGGCGATGGCCCGCATCGATGTGCCGACCCTGACGATCGGGATTTCCAGCGACATCTTGTACCCGTCGTATCAACAGCGCCAGATTCGCGATCTGCTACTGGCGAATGGCACGCCCTGCGAATACGCCGAGATCGATTCCCCTCATGGTCACGACGCGTTCCTGATCAACCTCGACCAGCTGTCGGCACCGCTGTGGAAGTTCGTCGAATCGGTCGGTACGTAACTACCGGGGCTCGGCCATCAGCGCGTCGAGGACCGTGACGGCGCGGCTCTTGGCGGGGAGTTGGATGGTCATACGTTCGACGCCGCCGAGGATGTTGATGGTGCGCAGCGCGTACACCATGCGTCTGCGTGGGGGCTTTGGGGACTTGCCTTCGATCCACCAATGAGTGACGTCGTGACGCAACTTGCGTTTGACATCGACCCGTAGCTGACCATTCTGTTCCACATCGACCCACACTTCGCGCCGCCGGCCGTCGAGATCGCCCTGTTCCGAAATCCACTGTCCAGTGCACAGGAACCGGCTGCCGTCCTTGTTCACATGGTGCGGCTCGATTCGGTACCCGAGATACAACAAACAGACGCAGACACCGAGCGCCAGGAGCAACCAAAAGACATCCACAGGCGTAGCTTGGCGCATCGCGGTCGGACTTGGCTACGCATACCCTGTGAACAGCTGCCCGTGTGCATTGGCCATTCACATGCGAGAATGGCGCAGTGAATGCGGAGTCCGTACCTCGCGCCCTCGAAGGCATCGTCGGCGGAGACTTCAACGACCCCACCAACGAGCGCATCATCTATCTGTCGGCACTTGGTCTGGCCATCGTCGGATTGGCACTGCTGGTCGGCACGATCTTGTGGTGGCGGCGTGGCCGCCAAGAGCATCCAGTACTTGCACCGCTCGAAGTAATGAGTCGCAGGTCGTGGTTCAAGGCCCCCGAAAGAGACCGCCGTCGTCGGCTCGACCAGGTGCGCCTGGCAGGGTCTTGGGCCGGCGAGGCCGAGCCCGTGCGGTCCGAACCCGTCGACCTCCAGGCACTCGTGCGCAGCACGCCGCAGGCGTTCGACGACCTGCGCGAGCCTGGCGAGGAGCCGGTCGTCGCCGAAGAGGGGAGCACGTTTGTAGTGGATGGCGAAGGCGATGCGGTTCTCGTCGCCGATGCGCCCGACGAAGTGGATTCCGAGGAGGCCGTCGAAGAGGAGCATGTCGACGACGCCGAGCAGGTCGACGATGCCGTGCCCGCCGAAGTTGCCGAGCCATCCGAAGAGGTCGTTGTCGCCGAGCCCGACGCCACAGCCGTCGCGATCGAGAGGCCAACACCTGAAGCGGAGCCATCGGTCGAGAAGCCGGAGGCTCCCGTTGAGGTGTTCGCGACTGGGCCAAACGACTCATTGAAGTAATTATTCGTCACATACCCCGACTCGCGAGCGGTGCGCGTACTACCGTGTCCGTACGTGGCAGATGGATTAGATGTCGAGGCGATGCTCGCCCGATTTCGCGAACGTGCCGCCGCAGTGAAGAGTCGTCCGTTGCCGCCGGTTGCCGGTGAAGAGCGCCAGCGATTCCTCAAACAGGCTGAGTCGGATTTCATGGATTTTGCCATCGTCGGCGACGCCACCGCTTCGCTCGAGGATGGCGTTTTGGTGCTTCGGGTCGACCTGCGACCCGCCGACAAGAAATCGTGAAGACTTCAGAAGGTCGGGCTCGCCTGGCCATTTCCATCGCCGCGGTCGCGGTGTTTGCGTGGGGCTTCGGGCCCCTCATGGTTCGTGGAATCGATGCCTCAGCAGGCACGATCGTGTTCTGGCGCCTGTGGATGGCGATGCCGGTGATGCTGACCGCTGCGTATTTCACGGGCGGCCGAGTCAGCATTCCCCTGTTGAAGGCTGTCTTCGTGCCGGGAGTGCTCTTCGGCATATCGACGCTCGTCGGGTTCACCTCGTATCAGACAACGTCCATAGCAAACGCGACTTTAATTGGAGCGCTCCAACCGGTTTTGATGCTTTTCATCGGCCCGTTGCTTTTTGGTGAACGCTCCAGCGCGCGACAGATCCTCCTGGCGGTCATCGCGCTCGGCGGAATCAGCACGGTCGTGCTTGGTGCCAACCAATCGTCGGGAGCATCGCTGCACGGCGATGCCCTGGCATTGATAAATCTCGGCTTGTTCACGACCTACTTC
>JAENVT010000263.1 GCA_016650435.1 Ilumatobacteraceae bacterium | reverse complement strand
TGAAGGTATGATCATACGTATGATATGATCTCCGGGTGGCTGCGACCCGGATCACCATCACCGTTGACGAAGACGTGCTCGACGAGCTGAAAAACCGCGTCGGTCCAGGTGGGGTATCCAGCTTCGTCGTTGAGGCGCTGCGTGCCCGGCTTCGAAAAGACCCAATTCTCGAGCTGCTCGACAAGCTCGACGAGATGTATGGACCGTTGACCGACGACGAAGTTGCCGAAGGAGAGCGTGAGTGGGACGAGATGAGCAAACGATTGTCCTCGACGCTGGAGCCGTCATCGGGCTCTCCCGAAACAACCACAGGCTGAGGCGAATTTTCAAAGCCGCCCAAAAGGCAGGGGCGGACGTTCGTGTTCCAATGGTGGTTGTCGCCGAGACGGTGAGAGGGAGCGGCCCGCGTGATGCGCCGGTCAACCTCGTGCTCGCCCAGACCTCGCCACAGCACCCGCTCACCGATCAAATTGCCCGCGCCGCGGGTCAGCTTCTCGGAACCTCACGGTCGTCATCGACCATCGACGCGCTCATCGTCGCGGAGGCGCTCGACTGCGTGCCGGCGATGATCTGGACATCCGACCCCAACGACATTCGCCAACTGATCGGTAGCCAACGCGGCGTGACGGTCGAACCGATCTGAGTTAGGGACCGATCGAGGTGGACGTGGAGACGGCCGTCGGCTCGGTCGACGCGTTCTGGACTCGATCGAAGTAGTCGGGGCCGATCACTACGGCGACCGTTCCCTGAACAGGGCTGGCTGTGAAGGACGGATCCCATGTGTCGAATCCGTCGAGGCCCAGCAGGCCGCCGACCGCGGTTGCCATCGCCACATTGTTGCCGATCGGCATCAATTCGGTCTGCTCGACGGTCTTGCCGGTCCCGGGCACGATCGTGCGGTCGTAGCCGGCCAGACGCTGGTACGCATCCTCCATCGCGCCGGGGGGTGCGCCCCCGTCGATCAGCATGATGCCGTCGAAGATGCTGAACGTCGTTGTGGTGTTTTCATTGCCGGGGATGAAGATGGTCGACGCCGGGATCGGGCAACAGTCTCCCGCAATCGTTGTGGCCGGTAGGCCTCCCGCGTACGACGAGTACACACTTTGCAGAACGTCACCTGTGCGTGGCGGCTGCCCGAAGTCGATCCCGGAGTTCATTCCCTGCATCTGTTGGAGATCGAAGAACCCGAGCACATGAGCGATTTCGTGCCAAACGATGTAGTTGAACATCGCGCCGCATTCCTGCGTCGTGCAGCCGAACATTTCCGCAGTCGGCATTACATCGACGTTGACCGAGCTCGCTGGATAGACCAACCCTGAGGCCGACGGGTCGAATTGAACGTTCGATAGCGCATCCCACACGAATGATGCATCGATCGTCTGCTGTGGGGTGACGAACGTCGTCGTGCTTCCTCCAAAGTCGGGCACAAAGGTTGTCGGTGGCAGGGGCGCGTCGACGAGGTCGCTGGAATCGGTCGCGCTGCTCACCGACACGCTCGTCGAATCGCGGCGGATGATCAGCGCCGCGGTCGCCACACCGGTGCACGCCACCGCACCAGCGGTCGCTGCCATTCGCCGGCGATAGTGGCGACGAGCGCGTCGATGCACGTCGCTGACCGACGGATGTAGATCAACCGGCCCTTTCACCTGGGCCATCGCTTGGCGCAGCATTGGATCAATGTCGTTCATTCGGTTACCTCCTCGCGTAGCCGGACAATCGCCCGGTGCAGCGTCGATTTGACGGTGCCGATCGGCACCTTCAGGGTCTCGGCGATCTCGGCATCGGTGAGCTGCAGCTCGTAGCGCAGCACGACGGCGGCCCGCTGCCTGGCGGGCAGCCGGCGGACGGCGTCGATGACGTGGTTGTAGACCAGCGCACCATCGGGCTGTGGCTCGCTGGGAAGCCGCCGCGCCAACATCCTGCGCCGCAGGACCTTGCGGCTGCCGTTCAGCACCGATGCGCGCACGTAAGGCAGCGGTGTCGAGACCAGTCGATACTTCAGGTACAGCGCCGCGAAGGCGTCTTGAACGACCTCCTCGGCCTGCTCCTGGCTATCGACCAGCACCATCGCCAACCGCACCAGGCCGGCAAATTCTCGGTGATACAAGGTGTCGAACGGCTCGCGGACGATGACCTCGACAGGCACCATCGGCACGGGCACATTGGTCACGCTCGCCTCACTCATCCATTACATGAGAGCCACGACAGGACGGTTCGGTTCCAGCGATCCCAGATTCAGCCGGCGCGACGCGCACCTCGACCGCGGGCCAATTGCTTCTTGTGCTCGATGAAGTCGACGAGCACGTAGTCGCCGAGCGTCTCGGGTGTCGTGAAGAAGGCCCGGCCGCGGTTGATCGACGTCAGCTTCTCGATGAAGGATTTGAGGTAGCTGTTGGCGTCGAGCATGAACGTGTTGATGCGAATGTTGTCCTTGGTGCAGCGAACGACCTCGCGCAGTGTGGCCTCGATCGTCTCGGGCACCGGCGGGTAGTTGAAGAACACGTCGCCGCGTTGGGTGATGTGCGCGGTGGGCTCGCCGTCGGTGATCATGATGATCTGTTTGGTGCCGGTTTGCTTCGCCAACAAATGCCGGGCCAACAGGAAGCCGTGTTGCATGTTGGTGCCGTAGACGAAGTCCCACGACACCTCCGGCAGTTGCGCCGCGGTGAGAACCCGGGCGGTCTCGCTGAAGCCGACGATGCCCATGTAGTCGCGCGGGAACTGCGAGGTGATGAGTGAATGCAATGCCATCGCCACCTTCTTTGCGGGCAGGAAGTTGTCGCGCATCGGCATCGACAACGACAGGTCGAGCATCAAGACCGTCGATGACTTGGTGAGGTGCTCGGTCTTTTCGATCTCGAAGTCGTCGGGCGACAGCTGCACGGGCGTGCCGGTGCCGTTGCGGCGAAGCGCGTTGCGAATGGTCTTGTGCAGATCGAGGTTGAAGGGATCGCCGTATTCGTACTGCTTGGTCTCGTAGGTGCGCTCGTGGCCTTGGCCGAGTCGATCCACCTCGTGCTGGCCGACCTTGTCTTTGGCCAGCTTGTCGAACAGATCGCGCAGGGCATTCGAGCCGATCTTGCGCAATCCCTTCGGTGTCAGCTCGAGCCGGCCTTCCTTCTGCTCGATCAACCCCGCTTCTTGCAGCATCTTCGTCAGCTCGGCAAGGCGTTGCAGCGAGCGAGCCGCATCGTCGCCCATCAAGTCGCGCACCTTGTCCATGTCGGCTTCGGCAAGCGCGCCAGGGCTGGTCGCATTGCGCAGCAGATTTTCCAACTGGTCGAGATCACCGAGCTCCTGCATGGTCTGCATCGCCTGGCCCATGCC
>JAENVT010000262.1 GCA_016650435.1 Ilumatobacteraceae bacterium | reverse complement strand
GTGCGAGGCGCAGTGCGTACGAACAAGTCGGGATCGATTGCGTCCCAGAACTTGATCCCGTTGTCTCGATAAGCATGCACGTCGAACTTGCCGATCGCCATCGTGGCGAGATACGAGGCCATTGGTTCGCGAGCGTCCCAAGTCCACGTCTTCCAGCCGTGCCGCTCGTGCTCGCCCTTCAGCACACCGTTGGCGACGACTTGGAGGTCGGCGGGCACGGTGATGTTGAAGGTGTACGAGGCCTTGTCGATCGGGTGATCGTTGACCGGGAACCAGGTGGCAGCGACATCGGGTTGACCGATGACCATGGCACCGTCGTCGGTGTGGAAGAAACCGGACGGGCCAAGCTGCGGATCCTCGATCGTCGCTGGGATCCCGTCGTACCGCACGACGACCGTGAAGTCGTGGCGCTTCTCGAGACCTCGGCGTGGCACGACGGTGAGCTCACCGCCGTTGCGGGTCCATTCGGCCGACCGGCCCTCGACCTTTATCGAACGCACGGTCAGTCCCTCAAAGTCGAGGTTGAAAGTCGACAGGTTCTGAGTTGCTTTCGCCGAGATTGTGGCCACACCGGTGAGGACGTCAGTTGCCGGGTCGTACGTCACGTCGAGTCCGTAGTGCTTCACGTCGTACCCGCCGTTGCCATCGAGCGGGAAGTAGGGATCGCCGGCTCCGTCTGCGCCAGGCTGAAAATCTCGTCGTCCGCCGTCTCGGTGGGAATCGGCCTGCGTGATGCTTGGCGCCAGCGCCAGGCTGACTGCGAGGGAGACGGCGACGACAGCCTTGCGATTCATGAGAACCTCCCGGTGGGTTAAGCGAACCCTAAGTAGGCACGGTAACACTCGACCGATGGGAGCTCTGACGGAGGGTTGAGCAGGATCGCAACGACTCGACTTGCGATGCCTGAGCACAAACGAGCGGAGGCCGTGAACGAGCAGCGGCTACTTTCCGAGCGACCCTGCCCGCTACCTCAAGTACCAAGGATTGACGATGACCTCTGATTCGATCGCCGCTGCCCGGGCTGATCTGGAGCGGCTGGTGGACTTGCGGTCGCGTCAGCATCAGTGCTCGATTGCCTGGGGTGTCGTCGCCGACGGGGAATTGGTGCTCACGGGCGCCGTTGCGAGAGAACCCGATCCGCTGCCGACCGAGCACACGGTGTTCCGCATCGCCTCGATGACCAAGAGCTTCACGGCAGCGTCGATCCTCGTCCTTCGCGACCGCGGGCTGCTGAAACTCGACGACGCGGTGGCCGATATCGCGCCGGAGTTCGCTCCGGTGGTCGGTCCGACGGGCGACTCGCCGGTGATCACTGTCCGCCATCTGCTGTCGATGGCCGCTGGATTGGCGACGGACGACGCCTGGGCCGACCGGCATGTCGACATATCCGACGAGGGGCTTGACCATCTGGTCAGCGGTGGTGTGTCGTTCGCCTGGGCTCCACAATCCCACGGCGAATATTCAAACCTTGGGTTCGCGATGTTGGGCCGGGTGATTCGGCGCGTATCCGGGCAACGAGCCCAAGATTTCATCACCGAAAATCTCCTGCGACCTTTGGCGATGGATCGCACGACGTGGGTGCAGCCTGCTGACGACGACTGGGCGCGGCCGTTCGATGTGAAGGACGACAAGCGCGTCCCCGACATCGCTCCGCTCGACGACGGCGCCATCGCCCCGATGGGTGGACTGTGGTCGTGCATCGCGGACCTGGCGCGCTGGGTGGCGTGGCTTGCCGACGCCTTTCCCCCTCGCGACGATGTTGACTCTGGGCCCCTCTGCCGCGCGTCACGGCGGGAGATGCAGCAGGTGCAGCGATCCTTCCCGACGACCCACATGGTGGCCAGCGGTGAGGGTGACGAAGCCCTTCCGGAACGACTCGACGGAGGGGGCTACGGCTTCGGGCTGTTTGTCACGCACGACAACCGGTTCGGGCACTTTGTCGCACATTCGGGTGGTCTGCCTGGCTACGGCTCGAACATGCGCTGGCTGCCAGGCCCGGTAGGTGTGGGAGGTGTTGGCGTCGTCGCCCTGGGCAACGTGACGTACGCGCCGATGTCGATCATGGCCCGCCGGATGTTGGAGATCATCGACGAACACAGCGCGACCCGCGCTGTCGAGGTTCAGCCGTCCCCGGCGTTGCAGGACGCCGCCCATCGCCTCGCGGTGTTGCTGTCGGACTGGACCGACAGCGCCGCAGACGCGTTGTTCGCCGACAACGTTGCGCTCGACGATTCACTCGCCAGGCGAGCACAACAGGCCGCTGAGCTGGCCTCGGCGCATGGCGCCCTCACCCTCGACAAGGTGGCAGCAGTCACACCGTTGCGGGGTCGAGCGACCATGCGTCACGCCGACGGCGCCGAGCTGCACATTGATCTGGAACTATCGCCGCTGGTTCCGCCGCAACTTCAGCTGTACGAGGTAGTCGCCGAGTAGGGATTCGGGCGATCTCGCCCTACCCTAAACAAGTCCGCAATTCGAGCCGCATGAGGTCGT
>JAENVT010000261.1 GCA_016650435.1 Ilumatobacteraceae bacterium | reverse complement strand
TCTCGATGCCGAAGACGATGCACTCCTCGAGATGGTGGCCGAGGGCAAGCCGATCAAAGCCATCGCTGCCGCGACCCACTCCTCCCCGGCCTCTGTCGAGGGTCGAGTCGAAAGTCTCTTCCTACGCCTCGCCGAAGGTGTGTCCGCCGGAACCGCCGGTTCGCTCGATCGGCTGAAGCGGATCCACAACGCGATCGTGTCGCGCGAGGAACAGGGTGAGTCGTTGTCGCGGATGTTGCCCACCGGTGTCGCCGAACGCATCCGTGCCCGCGGCGCCCACCCCGGCGACAGCGAGCAGCTGAACGTGACCGTTCTGATGAGCGATATTCGTGGTTACTCGACGATCAGCGAGCACACCGACCCGTCATTGCTTGCACAGCAACTCAACCGCCACCGAGCCGAGATGAATGGGGCGATCCTTGCGGCTGAGGGCACCGTGATGCAGTACGTCGGCGATGCGGTGATGGCTGTGTTCGGTGCGCCGGAGCCGTCGAGCGATCACGCCGACCGCGCTCTGGTGGCTGCGGCGGCGATGCACGCGGCTCAATCGACGGTCAACGCCGAATGGTTGGCTGAGGGTTTGGAGCCGTTCCCGTTGGGAATCGGCTTGTCGAGCGGCGATGTCGCCGCAGCGCTCCTCGGTTCCGAGGAGCGCCTCGAATACACGGTGGTCGGGGACGCGGTGAACCTGTGTCAGCGACTGCAGCAGTTCGCCGCCGACGGCGAGATCGTCGTCAGTGACGTCACATGGGAACAATTGTCCGTGAAGCCAGCAGCCGAGGATCTCGGCGAGCATCTGGTCAAGGGCCGAAGCACACCAGTTCGGCCGCGAAAGATCGCATCCATCAACCAACCCGCAGCCACTGCGGTCGCCAATCAGGAGACAGCGTCATGACCATCAGCGAACAAACGCTCGACGACCAGACCGTGACTCGAAACCTCGTCGTCAGCGTCAATCAGGTGTTTCGCACGTTCGAGCAGGACACCGCCCCGGTGCGCGCCCTTCGCGGCGCCGATCTCGACATTGGTCGCGGCGAGTTCGTCGCTGTGATGGGACCATCGGGCTGTGGCAAATCGACGCTGCTCAACATCGTTGCCGGTCTCGACGTCCCCGACGAGGGAGAGGTGTGGGTCGCTGGTGAGGCCCTTGTCGGCAAGACCGAGAGCGAGTTGGCGATCATGCGCCGGCAGCACATCGGAATCGTCTTCCAGTTCTTCAACCTGCTCGAGGGGATGACGGCACTCGAGAACGTGCTGATGCCCGCGCTCATCGCCGGCCGGAAGCGCAAGGCTGCTGAAACCCGCGGCCGTGACCTCTTGGACCTGCTCGGTATCGGCGACAAGGCCAAGCAGTCCCCGGCCGCGTTGTCCGGTGGGCAGCGTCAACGCCTTGCGATCGCGAGGGCACTTGCCAACGAACCGACGCTGCTTCTGGCGGACGAACCAACTGGTGCGCTCGACTCGGAAGGCGGTGAGGAGGTGCTTGAACTGTTCACTCGCCTGCACTCCAGCGGCCAGACGATCTTGTTGGTGACCCACGACCAGCCTGTGGCCGACGCCGCTCAACGCCTCGTACGGATGCGCGACGGTCGTGTCATCGATGACGGCCGGCTTTCGGGCACCTGAGCAAGCGACCGATTGCTCCCGAGGTCCGAATGAACATCGACGTCCTCGCTCTACGGAGCGCCAGAACCGATGCGAGCGAACACCGCACGGTTGCGGCCACGTTGGGTCTGGTCGTTTGCGCGTTCTCGGCCGCGGCCGCTGGTACCGCGCTCGTGGTCGCCGGCCGCGACGCAACGGCCGGTCACTACGTGCTGCCGTGCTTGGCGATCGCCTGGGCCGTGGCGGGCTTGATCATCACGATCCGCCAACACTGTCCAGCGGGATCAATCGTGCACGCGTTCGCCGCAGCGACCGCAGTTGGCGCGTTGGCATGGAACGTCGACACGACCAGAGACCTGACTGGTGCCGGGGCATTCGGTGCTGATCTGGGCGTACGCGTGGCACTCGCACTGACGCCCGCGCTGATGTTCCACCTGTTGATGACGCTGCCCGATGGACGCCTCGCCCGGGCAGGGCATCGCCGGTTCGTCCTCACCGGATATGTGATCGCTGCTGCAATTGGCATCGCCCTGCTCGTCGATCGGAACAATGTCGTCGTCTGGCCGATTGCGTTGTTGTGGGCTGCGGCGTTGTTGTCGGGCCCGACTGCATACGCAAACTACAACGCCGCCGGAGCCGTCGACCGCAGGCGAATGCAGTGGATCGGGTGGGCCGGGGTCGTCGCCGCGGAAGTTTCCATCGTCTCCGTCGCGCTGTCGGTGCTCGCCGACTGGCCGCACCACGATGCTCAGATCGCGCTCGCTGCCTCAGGGCTCGTGCCGCTGGCCCTGGCTGCTGGAACTGTTCCGCGCCTGCTGTCGCGGGTCGATCGGCTGCTGACCCACACCGTCTCGCTCGCCGGGCTGACTGCGTTGATCGTTGTCGCGTACCTGATCGCCTTGGCGGCATTTGGACGCAAACCGACGGGCAGCGAACGTTCGTTGTTGTTGCTGTCGATGGTTGCCGCGGCGGGGGCGTCGCTCGCCTACCAACCGGCACGTGCGTGGCTGACCGAACGCGCCAACCGAGTGGTGTATGGCGACCTCGTCTCGCCTGACGAAGCATTGCGCACATGGGGCATGCGGCTGACGCGTGCGATTCCGCTCGACGAACTGTTGCTGCAGTTGGCCGAGACGTTGAGAAAGTCGATGCAGCTTCGTAGTGCTCAGATCTGGACCGGCTCCGCCGGGCACTACGAGGTAGCCGCCATGGTGCCTCATCGCTCGCTCGCTCCGTATGTGATCGGTGACAAGGAGCGTGTAGTGGTTAGCCGCGCGGGTGTGTCGGGAGGGACGTGGCTCGACATCTGGCTGCCAGGCTTCGTGGCGGCGACGATGACCGCATCGACGCGGGTGGCACCAATCGCCCACAGCGGCGAGCTGTTGGGCCTGATCGTCTGCGAGCGGGCGGCCGACGCCGCAGCGTTCACGGAAGACGACGATCGGGTGCTGACCGATCTGGCCCGCCAGGTCGGTCTTGCGCTGCACAACGTGCAACTCGACACCGCGCTGCAGGCGTCGCTCGACGAGCTACGCGACACGAACGAGGAGTTGCGGGCATCGCGGGTACGAATCGTCGCCGCCGGCGACGCCGAGCGGCGCAAGCTCGAACGCAATCTTCACGACGGGGCTCAGCAGCATCTGGTGTCGTTGGCGGTCAAACTGCGCCTGGCAAAGGACGCAGTCGTCGACGACCCTGCCGACGCCGAGGCGATGATCGATGAGGTACGCGGCGACTTGCAGAACGCCATCGCCGAGCTGCGCGCCCTCGCCCACGGCATCTTCCCGCCGTTGTTGATGTCGGGCGGTCTTGCCGAGGCGCTTCCAGCGGCAGCGGGACGTTCAGCGCTGCCGACCGACGCCGACATCGCGGTCGGCCGCCACAACCAGGAGATCGAGGCGGCGATCTACTTCTGTTGCATGGAGGCGCTGCAGAATGCCGGCAAGCACGCCGGCGAGCAGGCCAGCGCAGTGGTGAAGGTCTGGGAAGACGACGCCGCGCTCCATTGGCAGGTTGCCGACAACGGCGCCGGCTTCAATCCAGGCGCCTCAGGTGGCGCCGGCCACGGCTTCCTCAACATGCGCGACCGGATGGGTGCGTTCGGAGGCACGATCGACGTGATCAGCAGCATCGGCGGCGGCACCACCGTCGAGGGCCACATCCCGCTCCGCTAGTTCTCGCGCTTCCGCGCGTCGCCGTAGCTAGTCGAGCTGGGATTGCCACGCGGGATCGCCGCCGGCTTCCCACAGACGGCGGATGACGCGTGGAGACAGTTCGTCCTTGTTCACATAGGCGGCGGCGCCACACGAACGGGCTGCCGGCGGCATGTCGGCTTCCGTGTATGTCGAGACGAGGATCACCAATGTTTCGGGGTGTTCGGTGGTGATGATCTTCGTCGCTTCGAGGCCGTCCATCGCACCCATGTTGATGTCCATCAGCACGACGGCGGGATGCATCTGGGCGACGAGCTCGATCGCTTCCTCGCCCGAGGTCGCCTCACCCACCAGTTCGAATCCTTGCACGCGGGCGACGACGGCGCGCGCTGCGGCGCGAAACGGTGCCTGGTCGTCGACGACCAGGACCTGGACGACGTCCGCAGTCTGCTCCATCACAAAAACCTCCATGACCTTGTCATGGTGACACCTCAATCTCATCCGGAGAAGCGTGCTGCTACCTCATCCGGGGTGTTGCCTGCATCACCTTCCGTCAGATACATCAGGACGGCCGTGACCCGCCGATTGACGTCTCGCTCCTCGCTGAGGTGCAACTTGGAGAAGATCGAGTTGATGTGCTTCTCGACCGCTCGTTCGGACAGGACCAGCGAGGCTGCGACTGCCGCGTTGGATTTGCCCTGGGCCATCTCGCCGAGCACCTCGCGCTCGCGCGGCGTCAAGAAGTCGAGCGGGACCTTTGCCTTTCGGCTCGACGATGCGACGAGTTGCTCGACCACCTTCGGATCGATCACTGCGCCTCCGGCGGCCACAACGCGAATGGCATCGACGAGGTCGTCGACATCGGCGACCCGATCTTTTAGCAGGTAGCCGCGGCGCTCCGATCCCTGCGACAGCAACGACATCGCATAGGCGGGCGACACGTATTGGCTGAGAACGATCACACCGGTGTCAGGATGGCTCGAGCGTAAAGCGGCGGCGGCGCGAATTCCCTCGTCGGTGCCGGTCGGTGGCATGCGAATGTCGGTGACGACCACATCGGGATCGGACTCTTCGACGAGTGCGAGCAGCTCGTCGTAGCTGCCTGCCGTGCCGACAAGCTCGAAATCGGAGGTCGACGAAATCAGTCGAGCAAGGCCATCGCGCAACAGGGCGTTGTCTTCGGCGATGACCACGCGAATTGGCACGAGGTGATCCTATTCGGAGGACGCTGCGACAATCCCGGACCTGCCGCGATCGCGGCGACGAAACCGGACTCGCCACAACCGGCCAACCAGGACGGTGGCGACGATCCATATCGCCCACGCGAGCGGCGTCCACGCACCGCCGACCGAACTGCCATGGCCGTTGACGAACGTATACGTGACCGTGTTCTGGAGATACCGGATTCCCCGCCATGTGAACGTGCCAGAGGCGTTCGGGTCAGCGGCTGAGATGCCATCGCCGAACGCATTGGCTGCTTCGGCGAGCAACGACGTGAACAACAGTTGGGCGGTGAGGAGGAACATCGCTGCGGCAACCCATGAAGGCCGTGGCCCTTCGCCGAATTCGGCGTTGCGGTACTCGGCGGCCAACTCTCGGGTGCCGCCGAGGTTTTGCAGTGCGTCGTGCGCACCGATGTCGCTCGCCGCGGTCAGCAGGTTCTCTCGGACCTCGCGCCGCTTGGCGATGCGCGACCTTCGCGGCAGGTCGTACAGGCGTTGGTCGAGTGCCCACACGGCACGCTCGATGCGCAGCCTGTCGATCCAACTGATCGGGTGAGTCATTTCAGGATCCTTTTCTCGGTTCGGGGGGCACAGGTCGGTTCAACACAGAACCAACGACGTCGGCAAGCACCGACCAGTTGGTGGTCCCGATCGCCAGCGCGTCGTAGCCGGCGGCGGTCGGTCGGTAGTACTTGCGAGCCGGACCGGCGTTCGACGAGGCCAGTCGAGACGTGACCCGGCCTTCGCGCTCTAGTCGTGACAGGGCTGGGTACACGGTGCCTTCGAGAATGTCGGCGAGCCCGACTCCGTGCAGCCGCTGCACCACCTCATATCCGTAGGACTCCTGCTCGGCGAGAAGCTGCAGCAACAGCAGCGACAACACCCCTTTGAGCAGTTGGGGGTCATGGTTGGTGGGCACGTAGCTATGCTAAGCCCGTTACTTGGCTAAGTCAAGTAGCAGACTTGAGCGAGTAGTGTCAGCGTCGATGCGGCGGAAGGGCCCAGATCCGTTGCGCGCCGGGAATCAAATCGTCACGGACGATTCGAGAGAGACCTCTTCTCACAGCAGACACGTGGGGAATGAATCCGGCTCTTACGTTCAACCGGCATCGTACCTGTCGTACATTCCAAGCACCATAGGGAGATGATGTGAGCACGGACCACGACGATTTCGGAGGCCTCGCGAGGGACCTGCCATTGCTATTGCAACGCCGCCACGTGTTGAAGATGCTCGCCGGCAGCACCCTGCTCGCGCTGGCAGCGTGCGGCAGCGATAGCAAGACTGCGACCAGCACCGCTGCGGCCGGCAACACGACGGGCACGACCGGCGCGACGACTGCGACGATTGCGACGGATGGATCCGCAACGACACTCGCGTCCGCAACCGACGCCACCGCTGCAACTGCCGATGCAGCGTCCGCGGCGACATGCGCGCCGATCAACGAGGAGACGGCCGGGCCATATCCGGGTGACGGATCCAACGGTCCGAATGTGCTCACCGAAAGCGGCATCGTTCGCAGCGACATCACCTCGAGCTTTGGTACGTCCACAACCATGGCCCCGGGAGTGCCGACCACCGTCACCCTCACGATTCAAGACACCGCCAACGGATGCTCGGCGCTGGCGAATGCTGCGGTGTACATATGGCACTGCAACCAGGCTGGCCAGTACTCGATGTACTCCAACGGCGTCACGAATGAGAACTACCTGCGCGGCGTTCAACAGACCGACGCCAATGGACACGTCACGTTCAAGACGATCTTCCCGGCGGCGTACTCCGGACGTTGGCCACACATGCATTTCGAGGTCTACTCGAGCGTCGACGATGCCACGGGCGGTGGAACTCCGATCGCAACCTCTCAGCTGGCCATGCCGAAAGATGTGTGTGACGTCGTGTTCGCGATTGCCGGCTACGAGCAAAGCGTGAGCAACCTCAGCCAGACTTCGTTGTCGACCGACATGGTGTTCAGCGACGACGGCGCCGCTCATCAGATTCCGACCACGACTGGAAGCGTTGCCGACGGTTACAGCATGGAGTTGACGGTTCCTACGTGACGGCTGGTCGCTTGACGTCGTAACGGCTCAACACGGTGTCGACGACCGCAGCGACAAGTTCTTCGGTGACACGTTGACGTCGCACGAGCTTGGTGTAGACCAACGGGCCCGCCAGCAAAGTGACCATCAAGTCGACGTCGACATCGTCGGGAAGATCGCCGCGCTCGACGGCGCGCTTGATCACGTTGGTGGCGTACCGTCGCCGCTGATCGGTTTGGGCCCGTACCAAACGGCCCAGCTCGGGATCGCGCTGGGCAGCATCCATCAGCGACAGCATCATGTCGCCGAGGCGACCGTCGTACGACGCCTTCGTAGTTCCCCTGAAGCACGAGATCAGGTCATCGCGCAGCGAGCCGGTATCGGTGACGGCCGGGATGATGAACGTACACGCGTGCACAGCTTCGACAACGAGCGCTTGTTTGCTGGCGAAGTGTCGGTAGATCGTGGTCTTGGCGACGCCCGACCGGCTGGCGATTTCGTCGATGGTCGTGCGCTCGACCCCGACCTCGGAAACGAGGTCGGTGGTAGCGTCGAGCACGGCTTGCCGGGCCCGCTCGCTTCGCGTTGTCGTCGATTCACCCATCGCTACCGAATCGTAGCGGTGATCCCGCAGTTCAACGCATGTGACGCATAACCAAGCTGTCTATTCCAGTTGCACACTCGAAAATGCGCCGATACGGTCTCGTAGCGTTCTGTAAGGAGGATGCATGAGCACAACCCAACAGCCCGGCTCCGACACCGCACCTGTCGAGATCGATGCCGAAGCCTTCGAACGCCGCTGGAAGATCCTGGCGGTGCTGTGCACCAGCTTGATGGTCGTCATCGTCGGCAACACAGCACTCAACGTCGCTCTGCCCACCTTGGCACGCGAGCTTCACGCGTCGATCTCTGCGCAGCAGTGGATGGTCGATGCATACGGTCTGGTGTTCGCCGGCATGCTGTTGACCGCGGGAACGATCGGCGACCGCTTCGGACGCAAAGGCACGCTGCAGGCCGGCCTGTCGGTGTTCCTCGCCGGGTCCCTGTTCGCCGCGTTCAGCCACAGCGCCACGGCAATCATCGTGGGCCGCGCAGTCATGGGCCTCGGCGCGGCATTCGTCATGCCCGCCACGCTCTCGATCTTGACCAACGTCTTCCCGCCGCACGAGCGCGGCAAGGCGATCGCAATTTGGGCAGGGATCTCCGGCGGCGGCGCGGCAGTCGGCCCGGTCGCCAGTGGCTTTCTGCTCGAGCACTTCTCGTGGGGCTCGGTCTTCCTCGTCAACGTGCCGATCATCGCCGTCGCGCTCGTTGTCGGCTACATCCTGCTGCCGAAGTCGCGCGACCCGCATCCAGAAGGGCTCGATCCGATCGGTGCATTGCTGTCGATCGCCGGCCTCGGATCACTTGTCTACGCGATCATCGAGGCACCCGACCGCGGCTGGGCCAGCGGCCAGAGCATGATGTGGTTCGGGATCGCGATTGTGATCATCGCCGCATTCCTGGCGTGGGAGCTGCGCAACACCGCCCCGATGCTCAACCTGCGGTACTTCTTGGACCCCCGCTTTGGTGTCGCCGCCGGCGTGATCACGCTCGTCTTCTTCGGAATGTTCGGCTTCTTCTTCCTCATGACGCAGTACTTCCAGCTGGTGCTGGGGTATAGCCCGTTCTCGGCTGGCCTCCGCCAGTTGCCCTTCGCCGCGGTGATGATGGTGGTAGCGCCCAACTCGCCAAAGTTCGCGGCACGTTTCGGCGCCAACGTCGCTGTCGCCTTCGGTCTGGTCGGTATATCGGCGGGCATGTTCTTGTTCACCATTGCCCGGGTCAACACGCCGTATATCCAACTGGTGCTCGTGGTCATGGTGATGGCAGCAGGTATGGCCATGTGCATTCCGACCATGACCGGCTCGATCATGTCGGCTGTGCCACTGGGCAAGGCGGGTGTCGGATCGGCGATGAACGACACAACGCGCGAGCTCGGTGGCGCACTCGGCGTCGCGGTGCTCGGCAGCCTTGTTGCGTCTCGCTACCACACCCGATTGGCACCGGCCCTCGACCTGCTTCCCGCCTCGCTGCGTGGTGAGGCGTCTCAGAGTCTCGCCGGCGCATTGCAAACATCGACCGACCCTCAGGTCTCCGATGGCGGACAAGTTGTGGGCATCGCCAAGCAGGCATTCATCTCCGGAATGCACCTGGCTGCGATCATTGCCGGCTGCGTCGCATTGCTGGCCGCGGCCATCGTCTACCGCAAGCTTCCTGCCGGCAACCCACACGCCCAGGGTGCGGCGTCGCTGAGCCGGGAATCGGCTCCGGATCTCGTCACCGAGCACTGAGACACGACGATCATGCAGTGACGTCTCGCCGCGAGACGAGGGTCAGGGTGGCGATGCCGGTTGACTTCGCCGAGGCGAACACCGTGAGGGTCGCCACGACGGCGAACAGCAGCGAGCCGGCGATCGAGATCAGCACGGTCTCTGCGGGGCGTCTGTGACTACGCCCGCTGGAGTAGCCGCCGACACGTCAGGGGGCGAACGTGGCGACCTGGTCGACGACGAGATGTGACTTGATGTTCGAGCGAACGCAGACGTTGCCGGCGGCGTCGCCACCGACTGCGATGAGGTTTGCCGTGTCTTCCGTTGGCGTGGTGTTGATCAACGAAGTGACGAGCGGTGATCCGCAGGGACGGACCGTGACAAAGCCGAGCGCGGTGCTGTCGACCGCAATGACGTTCAGCACCGATACGGCATCGAGGTGAACCGCCGTCTCTGCGGCTGTCGGGGTGCCAGCATTGAGCCGAGTGTCGAGCAGTCTGGTCGGTGCGCCAGGACGGTAGGCGAGGCCGTCGGCGCCAGGCCCGAACCAGCCAGCAAGGTCGACGACGATATTCGACTTGCCGGCGTACGTGAGCACGCAGACCGATCCATCGGCGCCGATGCCGACCAACACCGTCGACGCCGTCGAGTGCAGAGCGCGCGCGTTGACGTTCGACGAGAGCGGTGGCGTGCCGCACGGACCCGGATAGGCGGTGAGCACGGTCGGCGATGTCGGATCGGCGACGGTCAGGTTCAACCACACAGCAGTGGCATCGTGCGGCACACCGCTTTGCCCGCGCATCGTCAATTGCGTCTGCTGCGGTGCAGCACGCGCCCCCATGATGTCCGCGAGTTGTGAGGCGCCGCCCCGGGTGTCGATCCATCGGGTTGGGTTCATCGGATGAAAGCGATCTCCATCCGGCGTGAACGCCCCCATCACGTCGACGATCACGTCGGTCGGGTTCGAAGCGAAGATGCACGCCTTGCCGTCGCTCATCGGAGTGATCGCCACACCCGCTGTCGTGCGACCGACTTCGTAGTTGATGTTCGACGTCGGCGGTCGCGCCCCGCAAGCAAACACGGTCAGGAAGCCGGGGACACAACTACCTGTCGCCGTGACACTGAGCACCGTCGCTACGGCGTCGCTCGGCACGATCTCACTGACGTCGACGGTGACGACATGACCGGCTCCGACCATCCCGGACGCGCCGCCGAGCACCGGATCGCGGGTGTCGAGCACGCGCTCCGGCACCAGCGGTACAAAGCCGGAAGGATCCGTTGGCGCAACCGCCGCGGCCGTTCCGCTATCCACCGCGCCGGTCTGCGCGTTCGCGGCGCGGCATCTGCCGATCGCCGGCAGGGCGTCGAGCGCATCCCGGATGAACGTGGCCAACCCGTTGGCACCCGAGATGTCGAGATGTACGCCGTCAGCCGCGAACCAGCTCGGTCGATCCGCCGTGAACTTGTCCCAGTCGAGGATCTTCAGCGTGCTGTGTCGTTGAGCCGCCGCAGCCAATTCGCTGTTGTGACTTCCGTACAAGTCTCGGGCCGCAAGACCACCCGGCAAGATGTAGTCCGTATTGGTTCGGTACGTCAGCCACAACACTTGCTTCACGCCCTGAGTCTCCGCCTCCGCCATGACCTGATCGACGGCGGTGCTGATCGAGGCGTCGTCGTATCCCGCCATCACGACCATCGCCTCGCCGAGCCGTCCGTTGAGCGTCGTTCGCATCAGGGGTAGAACGCTCAACGGCACGTAGCCGAACCGGCCCCGGCAACTGACGTTGACGAGTCGCCGGCAACTCTCCGCGTCGAATGTCAGCCGGTACGAATTTCCGACGATGTCCCGTGGATCGTTGCCCGTCGTCGAGTTCCAGGCCATGCCTGCCATGGTGGAGTCGCCCAGCAACGACACGGGAGGTGCATCGATCGGAGGAGTCGCCGCTACCGCACTCTCGGCCGAGGTTGCGAGTGGGACGGCGGCCGCGAACACGACCGTCACTGCAGCGAGACGACGCATCCACCGCCGCGGGTGCGGTCCGAACATTGTTGCGTTGGTACCCATTGAGCTCCCTATCGAACCATCAACAACCAGGAAGGTATCGGCAGGGGCGACGTCGACATCAAGTCCAGCTTGTGCTGGACCCGTCACTTGGTTGGTTGGCGCGAAAGGAAATCTGTGTGTCAATGTCGAGAAATCGACGGCGACTCCGACATCAAGGTGAGCGTGCCTGTCGGAGGCACGACGTAATCCGTGAGGAGTCACGACATGAAGTATCTGGTGATCATCTATGGCAACCAAGAGTTGTGGAACTCGTTCACGCCGGACGAGATGAACAAGGCGATCGTCGAGCAGGACGCCTACAACAAGACATACCTCGAGACCGGGGAGCTGCTTGGCGCCTACGGATTGGGTGACGCTGCGCAGGCATCCGTCGTACGAGTTCGCGACAACCTCCCGGCAGTCACCGACGGTCCGTACCTGGAGACGAAGGAACACTTGGCGAGCTTCTACATGCTCGATGTCGAGAGCCGCGAGCGCGCCCTGGAGCTTGCTGCCCTCATCCCGTTCGCGTCGTACAACGCCGTCGAGGTGTGGCCGATCCTGCACGATGGAGCTGAGATGTGACGATGGATCGCCGCGCCGAGGATCTGCTGCGTACCGCGGCGCCGCAGGTTCTCGGCACGCTGGTTCGCCGCCACGGGCGGTTCGACCTGTGCGAGGACGCGGTACAAGAGGCCGTGCTGGTTGCCATCTCGACGTGGCAGGAGAAGGGCGTTCCCGAGAATCCCGGCGGTTGGCTGTTCAGCGTCGCCGAACACCGTCTGATCGACCGCTTCCGCAGTGAAGATTCCCGCCGCCGGCGCGAGGAGCGCCAGTTCGTTGCGACCGAGCGAAGACCAGCCGATATCGATGACTACTCGCTCGATGAGGGCGACGACACCCTTGCGTTGTTGTTCATGTGTTGTCATCCCTCGTTGCCGCCGCCATCGCAACTGGCGCTCACCCTTCGTGCCGTCGGCGGGTTGACCACTGCTGAAATCGCCCGGGCCTTCCTGGTTCCTGAAGCGACGATGGCTCAGCGGATCAGCCGGGTCAAACAGCGAATTCGCGACGACGGGGCGCACTTCGCTCTACCCTCGGCCGCCGACCACCCGGACCGATTGTCTGTGGTGCTGCATGTGCTGTACCTGATCTTCAACGAGGGCTACACGACGAGTTCGGGACGCGATTTGCAGCGAACCGATCTGACCAATGAGGCCATTCGCCTCACGCGCTCCGTTCATCGACTGTTGCCCGACGATGGCGAGGTGGCGGGACTGCTGGCGTTGATGCTGCTGACCGACGCCCGGCGACCGGCCAGGACGAGGTCCGACGGATCACTCGTGCCGCTGACGGAGCAGGACCGCACGTTGTGGACCGACGAGTTGGTGACCGAGGGGGTGGCGATCATCACGGATTCGTTGTCGCGCACCGCGTTGGGGCCGTATCAGCTACAGGCGGCGATCGCAGCAGTCCACGACGAGGCCGAAAACGTCGACGAAACCGACTGGCCGCAGATCCTGGCGTTGTACGACTTGCTGCAGCGCGTCGCGCCGAACCCGATGGTGACGCTGAATCGGGCGGTCGCTGTGTCGATGGTGCACGGCCCTCAGGTTGCTCTCGAGCAACTCGATGCGCTTCAGGCTGACGATCGCATGAAACGACATCATCGGCTGCACGCCACGCGCGCCCATCTACTGGAGACGATGGGCGACCTTGCCGGCGCGCGCACCGCCTATCTCACAGCTGCACGGTTTGCCAGCAGCGTTCCCGAGAAGCGGTACCTCGACGAGCGTGCCATGCGACTTGGCGAGATTGCTACGCCTCGCCGAGCACCAATCGAACATGATGGGTGACACCGTCGTCGGCGAGCGGGATCGAGGCGGTGTCGATGAGCGCCTGTCCGTCGAGCTCTATTGACGCCACGCCGCGACTGACGGACTGTGGATTTTCCACGGCAATCTCGTACCTGGCGCTGTGATAGCGGAAGCTGATCTCGAAGCCGGGCCAGGCGCGAGGGATACACGGATCGAGGACGAGGGTCGTGCCGCGCAGTCGGAACCCGAGGATCCACTCGACACCTGCCTGGTACATCCACCCGGCAGATCCCGTGTACCACGTCCAGCCGCCGCGACCGACGTGCGGCGGCTCGGTGTACACATCGGCGGCCATGACATACGGCTCCACCTTGTAGCGATGGACACCTGCGCGGGTGCTGGCGTGGTTGATCGGGTTGAGGACCGAGAACAACTCGCCGGCCCTGTCGCCGTCGCCCAACGCGGCGAACGCGAGCACCGACCAGATCGCTCCATGGGTGTACTGGCCGCCGTTCTCGCGTATGCCCGGCAGGTACCCCTTGATATATCCCGGGTCGAGCTGCGAGTGGTCGAAGGGCGGCGTGAACAGCAGCACGAGCCCATCACCGAGTCGCACGAGGTACTCGTGCACGGCCGCCATCGCCCGTTCGGCGTGTGATGGATCGCCGGCCCCCGACAACACAGCCCACGATTGGGCGATCGAGTCGATGCGACATTCGGCATTGGTCGCCGAGCCCAGAGGCGTTCCGTCGTCGAAGAACGCACGGCGGTACCAGTCGCCGTCCCATCCATCGCGCTCGAGCGCCCGTTCGAGCGCGGTCATGTGGGCGCGCCAACGATCGGCGCGGACTTGCTCGCCGCGCGCCTCGGCGATGGGAGCGAAAGCTGCCAGGGCGATGTGCAGGAACCAGCCCAGCCACACGCTCTCGCCGCGTCCTTCGTGCCCGACCCTGTCCATGCCATCGTTCCAGTCGCCCGAGCCCATCAGCGGCAGGCCGTGCACGCCCACGCCGAGGCTTCGGTCGAGCGCGGTGGCGCAATGCTCGAACAGCGAGACTGCTTGGTGCGACGCCTCCGGTTGGAAGTATGCGTCGGTTTGATCAGGACGCAGAGGAGGACCCTCGATGTACTCGACCATCTCGTCGAGCACCGCAGTGTCACCGGTGACCGCCAGATAGCGATCGACCGCATACGGCAGCCATACACGATCGTCGGAGATTCTGGTCCGGACTCCTCGTCCAGAAGGCGGGTGCCACCAGTGCTGCACATCTCCTTCGACGAACTGATGTGCCGCAGCCTTCAGGATGTGTTCTCGGGCGAGCTCGCGTTTCGCAGTGACCAGGGCGATGACATCTTGCAACTGATCGCGGAACCCGTACGCACCACCGGCTTGGTAGAACGCCGATCGCGCCCACAGCCGGCAGGCCAAGGTCTGATAGATCAGCCAGTTGTTCAGCATGATGTCCATCGACCGATCAGGTGTGCGCACCTGAATCGTCCCTTGGGTGTCGTCCCAGTAGTTCCCCAGATCGCGCAATGTCGCTCGATGATCCTGTGCTCGGACCCGTTGGACGAGGTCGGTCACCGTCGCCGCCTCCGTAGCTTCGCCGAGGAGTACCACGACCTGGGTCGTGGCCCCATTGGCAAGTTCGAAGGCGGTTTGCAGGGCCGCGCACGGATCGAGGCCGGCACCGGCGGCTTCCTGCAGTCGCTGCCCGCGGTCGAGGCCCGCCGGGCGTTCCGGACCACCATTGCGGCCGAGGAACTCGGTGCGGTCGGCGGTCCACGAAGTTTGGCGGCCGCCGAGATCGAGAAACGCAACACGGTTCCCGAACTCGGTGTTCCACGGATTGCGAATGAGCAGCGCCCGAGTTTCGGGATCCAACTCCGTGACGATGCGCGCCGCGCTGGCCCCGCGCGATGTACCGAGTGCCCACTCGGCGTACGCGGTGACCGAGAGCCGTCGGGCGCGCCCTGATCGATTCTCGATGGTGAGCACCGAAACTTTCACGGGATCGCTCGGGTTGACGAACTGCACCAGGTTGAGTTGAATCCCGCGGTGCAGGTGCTCGAAGCGGCTGTAGCCGGCGCCGTGACGAGCTACATAGGTCGACTCCTCGCAGCGGATCGGCAGAGCCGTTGGACACCACACCTCGGAGGTGTCGTCGTCGCGCACGTAGATGGCCTCACTGATCGGGTCGCTGACCGGATCGTTGGACCACGGGGTGAGCTGGTTCTCTCGACTGTTTCCTGACCAGGTATAGCCCGACCCCGATTCAGAGACCTGGAAACCGAACGTCGGATTGGCAATCACGTTCAGCCACGGTGCAGGCGTCGACTGGCCAGGGCCGAGAGTGGTGACGTACTCGCGTCCGCCGTCGGCAAACCCACCAAGACCGTTGAAGAACTCCAGCTGCGGTCGTGGCCTGGCGATCTCATTCGTGGGCGGCTTCGGAACGGGTGCTGGTGGGCGCACCGGTATTTTCTCCGTCCTCTCGAGGCGGATCACTTGGTCGGCGAGACTGCCGCGACGACTGAGCAGCACTGCCCGGGCCGCAGTCTGAAGCAGGGTTCGATCCTCGTCCGACAATTGTTCGCCGCGGAGGATGAACACTCGTCCCTGGCCGGGATGGTCATCGGGGATCGGATGACTTGTACGCACGAGCGTCTCCAGCGAATCGTGGAGCAGTTGGGCGTAGGTGGGCCCGTGCTCGTTGATGATCACGAGATCCACATCGAGCAGCTTCAGCCGCCAGTACTCATGGGCGCGCAGTAGCTGTCGAACGATGTCGATGTCTTCCGTCTCGTCGATGCGCACCAAGACGATGGGCAGGTCACCGGAGATGCCGAAGGGCCACAGGCCGGTAGCGCCGCGCTCGTTGCGAACCAGCAGACCGGCCGCAGGGCGCAGGGACGGGTCTGAATACAGAATCCGGTTGGCAAGACGCTGGAAGAGGTGCGCCTCGTCAGACTCGACCCCGAGGTGATGGAGCTGAACCTGTGCCTGGGTCCAGGCCAGGATCGCGGCCCGCTCGAAGATGGCCGGCTCGCGGTACTTGTCGACGAGATCGAGAACCTCGTCGCGTGACGCGGCGACGACCGTGGAGAAGATCGCGTGGACCGTCGACCCCGGTGGCAGGCTGACGCGGCATCGGATGCTGAAGATCGGATCCAACACGGCGCCGACGGTGTTCGACAGCGGACGCCCGTCGATCACCGAGACCGCCGAGCGGACGGAATGGTCTCGGCCGAGGAAGCGGGCACGATCAGTTTCGTATTGGATGAGCCCGCCTTCGTCCTCCTCCACTGCGGCGACGTGCGCGGCCCAAATCGGCTTTTCGACACTGGATCTTGGCCGGCGAGTCGCCAGCAGCGCGCCGAGGCTCGGAACGAACTCGGTTTGCACGAACAGATTCTGGAAAGCGGGGTGAGCGATGTCGGCTGCTTGCGTGGCGAGGGCGATCTCCGCATACGACGTCAGCTCGATTTCTCGGCGTTGCGATCCGAGGTTGGTCAGCGTGACCCGGCGGATCTCGGCGTCGTGCTCCGCCGACACGACGATCGTCAGGTTCGTTGCGATCGAGCCGTCACGTCGGGAGATTTCGACGTGATCCTCCGAATAGGTGACCTCGTATCTGTCGGCATCAACCCCGCTGGGCTGGTGACCGGCCGACCAGACAGCCCCAGAATCCATGTCGCGTAGGAACAGATAGCTGCCCCACGAATCACGCGTCACGTCTTCGCGCCAGCGGGTCACGGCGACATCGCGCCAGCGGCTGTAGCCGGAGCCAGCGGCCGTCACCATCACCGCATATCGCCCGTTCGACAGGAGGTGCGTGCGCGGGATCGCATCGTGAGGCGAGTGGAATCGACGCAGCATCGGTGGCACGAGGTCGCGCACGTCGGCACCCTTCACCTCGTCGGCTCGGTTTCGGGCAACAAGGACGTTTCGCGGCATCCGTTCCTGGAGCAGCAACTCGGTGGCCTCGACGAGTCGGTCGGCGTGGAAGCGTTCCACCATCACCCGATTGTGGAGAACGTTGCCCAACGCAACCAGCGCCATGCCTTGGTGGTGGGCCATGTAGCTGCTGACGATGGCGACCGATTCGCCTTCGGGGAGCCGGCGGACCGTGTAGTCGAGAGCCTCGCGAAAGCCGTAGCGTCCGCTCGCGCCGGCCTTGGCCAATCGGGCGAGGTTGCGTACTGCAGCGTCGGGATCGATCATCGCCGCGAGGGCCGTGGCGTACGGAGCGATCACCACGTTGTCGCTCAATCCCCGCTTCAAGCCGAGGCCGGGTACGCCGAAGCTCGAGTACTGGTAGCTCTGGGCAAGGTCGCGGGCGTTGAAGCCCGATTCGGAGATGCCCCACGGCACGCCGAGTTCGGCGGCGTACTGGATCTGGCGGGCCACGACCAGCCGGTTGGTCTGCGCCAACAGGCTGTTGGCAGGTGCTCGCATCACCAGGGCCGGCATGAGGTACTCGAACATCGAACCCGCCCACGAAACGAGGGCGGACCCGCGCCCGACGGGGGTCAGGGAGCGGCCGAGCCGGAACCAGTGTTCGGGCGGCACGTCGCCTTTGGCAATCGCCAGGAAGCTGGTGAGGCGGGCCTCCGAGGCGAGCAGGTCGTAGTAGCTCGAATCCAAGGCGCCGTCGAGAACCCGGAACCCGATCGAGAACAGCTTGCGAGTCGGATCGAACAAGAAGCCGAAATCCATTTCGTACAGGAGCCGATCGGCTGCGTCGGCGATCGCCTGCAGTCGACGGACCATCGCCGCAGCGGCCTGCGACGTGTCGTCGAGTGGCACGGAGAGCGGATCGGAAAGCTCGGCGATCGTCGGGAAGTCGGCGACTTGTGGGGATGGCTGGAAGATGGCGACGTCGCGCATGTGGCTGGCGACGGCCTTGTGGGTCGCTTCAGCCCAGGTGACG
>JAENVT010000260.1 GCA_016650435.1 Ilumatobacteraceae bacterium | reverse complement strand
TCATCGACGTGGGCTGCGGCGATGGGTTCCACATGTCGTTGCTCGCTGAATTCGGCGCACGAACATGGGTGGTCGAAGGTGTGGACCTCGACGAACGAGCGGTCAACGCTGCTCGGCGCCGAGGGCTGACGGTCCATCACGGCGATGTGGAAGACCTCGAGCTTCGAGCTGAGACGTACGACGTCGCATTCATGATCCAGACGGTCGAACACGTTGCCGACCCGTCGACGGTGGTCGCCGCCATCAGGCGAATTCTCAAGCCTGGCGGACGGTTGGTGATCGTGACCGACAACACGGGCTCCCTCGATTTCAGACTCTTCCGTCACCGGCACTGGGGCGGGTACCACTTCCCTCGACATCTGAATTTGTTCAACAAGAAGTCGATCAAGCTTCTGACGGAGCGCTCAGGTATGGAAGCGGTCAAGATCGAAACCATCGTGAGTCCCGTCAACTGGGTGTACTCGGTGCGCAATCTGTTGGACGACTACGGCGCGCCACGCTGGTTGGTCGATCGCTTCAGTCTGTCCAGTGTGGGTTCTCTCGGTGTGTTCACGATCTTCGACTGGTTTCATCAACGATTCGGTCGCGGCGCTTTGCTCTGCGCCACGGTGATGAGACCGAAATGACTCCGGTCGCCGTCCTCGGCGCCGGCATCGCGGGTCTCATCGCCGCGCGCGAGCTGAGCCGCAACGGGTTTCCAGTTCGAGTGTTCGAGGCCGCACCGAAGATCGCCGGATTGTCCACCACGCACCGCGATGACGACGGCTTCAGCTACGACATCGGCGCGCACTTCATCACAAATCGTCTGGCGGCGGCCGTGGGTGTGAGCGGGCAGTGCCGCCTCGTTCATCACTACGGAGAAACGGTGTACCTCGATGGCCGTTTCGCCGGCTACCCATACGGTCTTCTCATGCGACCGCGCTTCCTGGCCTCGGCGCTGAAGGCGCGTGTGTCACCCCGAACGAACGGGGTCTCCACCGCCGAGGAGTGGTTCATCGCCGAATACGGTTCAGCGCTGGCACACGAAGTTGCCTTGCCGCTTCTGGAGGCATGGTCAGGAGCACCCGCATCACAACTCGCTGCCTCGGTGGGTGCGAAGATGCCGACGAGTATCGCTCAAACCATGTTCCTGACTGCGATGGCCAAGGCCTCGGATCGAGCAGTCAGCGTCGGTTACTGCTGGGCAAAGCCGCCATCCGCTGCCGTTTGGCATGTCTATCCGGAGAACGGAGTGTCCACGCTGTGTGAACGCCTGGCTGAAAATCTGCCCGGCGTTATCTCGGTCAACTCACCGGTCGAGAAGATCATCGTGGAGGGCGAAAAGGTCCGAGCGGTTCGCGTTGGGGGTGAACAGATCCCGGTGCGCGCTGTGGTGAGCACGGCACCGGTCAATCTGCTCCCCAAGTTGGTCGAAGGAACAGAACGACTCGAACGCTTTCGCCGGTTCAAGTATCGCCCGATGGTGCTCGTCAACCTCAAGCTCCACGGACGAAACCTCTTACCAGATGTTGTCGTTTGGCTTCCGACTGGCTTTCCGTTCTTTCGCCTCACAGAGGCGACCCAGTCCATGCCTTGGCTTGCGCCTGAAGACAAGACGTTGGTTCTCTGCGACATTGGCGCGGAAGTCGGTGATGAGCACTGGACGATGAACGATGACGACCTCGGTGAATACTGCGTGACCCATCTGGAAACCCTCATTCCGGACATTCGCGATCGGTACATCGGTTGCAGCGTCGTGCGAACCCCGATCGCCTACCCGGTCTATCTCCGGGAGTACGAGAACGACCGGCTCGCACTGGGCGAATCGACGGGTGTGGAGGGACTCATCAGTGTTGGCCGGCACGGTGAGTTCAGTCACAACCTCATGGAGGATGTCTATTGGACGACGATTGGTCGCGTCCACTCGTGGATGCAGGCCGAGGCCGATCACGACACGCAGCGTGGGGCCTAGCGAATGTCATGCGCGGTGCTCACCCGCGCGTAGCGGCAGTTGACTCGAGGAAGTTCGAATACTGTTTGACGACAATGGGCCATGTGAACCGCTCGTTGACCACTTGGACCCGGTGTTCCTCAGTGATCCCCCGCCCGCCGCGAATCGCCTCCTCCAGTGCACCCGCGAGCTGAGACGTGACCTCCGTGTCGACCAGCCCGTGGCTCGATTCCGTGATCCACTCCGTGGCAGGCGACGCATGGGCGACCAGGGGCACGCCGCTGGCCATCGCCTCCACATAAATGTTGCCGAAGGATTCGATGAGGGTGGTGTGTACCAGGACATCGACGGAGCGATAGAGGTCAGGCATGTCGACATGAGCAAACGTTCGCTGGACATAGCGGTCGCCGAGCGACTGGTTGCCGAAGTCGCTGAGATGGCTGCGCAGGGGACCGTCGCCTGCGACTACCAGCACGGCACCATCGAGTCTGGCGACGGCACGGATCGCCTGTTCGATTCTCTTGCTGGCTATCAAGGCGCTGACCATCAAGACGATGGGTCGGCCGAGTGGGAGCCCGAGTCGTTGACGAGCCTGCGGTCCCGGGCTGAATCGTGCCACGTCGACGCCGTTGGGGATCAACGCACTCGTCCAGCGATCGCGATTGCGCTCGAAGTACACCGGATTGGTGCAGACGAGCCCATCGCAGGAGAACAACCGGCTCTCCTTCGTTCGCAGCTGTGCCGGCCAGTCGCCGTTCTGCGTCACGAAAATATGTGCCGGGCGCTGACTCAGCAAGGTCGGCCGACGCAAAGCGATGTTCTCGATCGGAAACCCACACGTCATCGTCGCATCGAACGCCGCTGGCCGGAACGCCTTGAGCAACCCGGGCATGAAACTCAAAGACTCGTACGTCGTTGGGTCGCGAAACGGCGGTGCACTGGGCCAGCGCTCGAAGCGTTCCCGTCAGATGACTGGTAGGTGTCGATACGCATAAGGAGCCTCATCGAGCGTTGGCCCTGACCCGTAGACGGTCACTTCGTGGCCGAGGTCTGCCAGGCCCCTGGCGATCGATTCGAATGCTATTTCTGCACCGCGACGAACGCGATGAAGCCCCGACAGCGAGATCAGTATCCGCACCCCTGGCACTGTAGCGATGAGTGCGGACAGGATCTTTCTGGTGGCGCCGTGGCTGGACCCTGGATCTATAGAGTCACACCGTGACGACAGCCCCGGATGCGGACACGCCGCGGCGCGCCGTCGCGTACGTGCTGACACACCATCCGCGCGTCGCCTTGACCTTCATCGCCGGGGAGATCACCGAGCTGCAACGGCTCGGTATTCGTGTCGCTCCGATCTCGATGAACGCGTGTTCCGATGCCGACGTGGCAATGCCGGGCGGACGAGAAGAACGCGATCGCACGTTCTACATCAAGCAGGCTGGGGCACGGCGGGCCATCGTTACTGTGGCACGGCTCGCGGCAAAGCGGCCGTGCGGGTTCGCCCGGCTCGCCACGCGTGCCGTCCGATCCGGCGGGACGGACCTACGGGCCATCGCGTGGAGACTGTTCCATCTCGTCGAAGGGGTGCTGGTGGCCGACCATTGCCGTGGGCAGGGGATCCGTCACGTCCACGCCCATTTCGGTCAGACTCCGGCCAGCATCGCCTGGTTCGCTGCCGAGAGCGGCAATCTCGCCGAACCAGGGCGATGGACCTGGAGCTTCACGATCCACGGATTTCAAGACTTCGTCAACGAGCAGGACTCGCGCCTCGATCTCAAGACGGCCAGCGCCTCGTTCGTCGTGTGCGTCAGCGATTTCACGCGTTCCCAGCTGATGCGGGTCACCGCGCCTAGATACTGGCCGAGATATCACATCGTTCGCTGTGGAGTCGACCTGCACAACTTTGTTCAGCGTGCGACCGAACCCGACAACCAACCGCCTCGCATTGTGATCGTCGCCCGGATCTCGCCCGAGAAGGGGCACGTCGTTCTCCTCCATGCTCTCGCAATCCTCAATGCACGTGGGGTTGCCCTGACGTTGCAACTGATCGGTGGCGGCGCCTTCCGTACCGAGTTGCACGCTGAGGCGGTCACGGCTGGCCTCGATCACCTCATCGAGTTCGTCGGTGAGCTCGAACCGCAGGCAGTCATCGAATGTCTTGCTCGCGCCGACGTGTTCTGCCTGCCCTCGTTTGCCGAAGGTCTTCCCGTGTCGATCATGGAAGCGATGGCTGTTGGTGTCCCTGTCGTGTCGACCTACATCGGCGGTATTCCTGAGCTCGCGATCGACGGCCGTACAGCATTGACCGTTCCTGCCGGCAACGCCGCGGCGTTGGCCGAAGCGCTACAGCGGATGATTGAGGACCCAGAGCTACGCGCACGACTCGCCGCGGCGGCTCGTGCCGAGATCGAACGCAACTATCAGAGCGCCGCGAATGTCACCCGTCTCGCCGAGCTCTTCACCGAAACCGCTGGTTGGGACGACGCTCGATGATCAAACTTCGCGGAGGGGCCACGGCGACCAACACGCTGTGGTCGCTGGCCAACGAGGGGCTCACGCTGGTAGCAGCGACCTTGTCGGTACTGCTGCTGATTCCGCATCTCGGTCCGACCCAATACGGCGCCTTCGCAGGTCTGTTCGCGCTCGTCGGTCCGTTCGCAGCGTTCGCCCAGTCAGGAGTGCAGTTGAGCATTCTCGAGCACACGGTCGGTACCGATCAGCGGCCCGGCGATGTGGTCCGCTCGTGCGGCACCCTCGCCCTCACGGTGTCGGCACTCGTCGCACCCCCGGTCGTCTTGCTCGGTGCGTTGTTCTTCGATGCGCTCAGCGTGAGCACGATCATCTTCTTCGTCGTTACGGAGTTGATCGTCCAGGCAGTTCTGCTGGCGATCGTCGCCACCATTCAAGGCAGTTACAGCTACAGCACGGGCATCGTGTTCCGTTCGCTGGGCCAAGTCCTGCGTATCGTGGTCCTGATCGTGCTGGTCGCGGTGGGTCGGCTCACGCTTGCCCATCTTGCCGTCGCCAACTTCGTCGCCGTCGTTGCTTACACCGCCGTGCTGGCCGTGATGACCCCGCGGTTCGGCCTCGGTGTGCTCCGGCCCGCTGCGATCGAGCGGCGCCATGCGCGAAGCGCTTTCACATACGCGTTCGGTCTCAGCGCGTCGATCACCCAGAACGATGGTGACAAGGTGGTCCTCAACGCTGCCAACCATTCGGCTTCCTCCGGTGTGTACGCGGCTGCGTATCGACTGGTGACCATTGGCATGGTGCCATTGACGGCGTTCACATCGTCGACCCATTTCGCTGTACTCCGCTCGGTGCGTGACTCCGTGGATCAGCTGCAGAAGGCGAAGCGTTTCGCATTGGTTGGGGCGGTGTATGCCGTCCCGATGACGTTACTGCTGATCCTCGTGGCTCCGCTCGTCCCCAAGCTCCTCGGCGACGACTTCAACGGCGCGACCACGATGATCCGGTTGTTGTCTCCTGTGCTGTTACTCCGTGGTCTCGGAGTGTTTGCGATCAACGGTCTGCTTGGCCTCGACCGGAACCGCCTTCGGTCCGAGATCCTCGTCGGCAATGCCGTCCTCAGCGTGGTGCTGTACATCGCTCTCATCCCGCCGTTTTCGTGGGGGGGCGCTGTCGCGGCAACCTTGATCGTCGAGTCGACATTGTTCATGTCGGCCTGGATCTCCCTTGCCGTGTGCCAGCGCCGGGCCAACGCCATGGTCGCGACCGGTGACGCAGGCGTCCTCCACCGGCTGGCGAATGATCGAACGGCCGAAGCAACCGCCCAGGCCTCTGTTTCACAGGAGGGTGTGTGAGGCTCGTCGGTATGCTGGCCGTGCGCAGTTCACGGGAATCTGGGCGGAACGCACAATGAGAACCACCATCCGCGCGGCAGTCATCGGGTGCGGCATCATCTCCTACGAACATCTCACTTACCTCAAGAGCGCGCCGGGCGTCGATCTCGTGGCCGTATGTGACACTTCGCGCGCGGCTGCCGCATTCGCTGCCTCGCAGTACAGTGCCGAGGCTCACTACGTCGACATGACAACCATGCTGAAGGCGGCCAGGCCCGATGTCGTTCACGTTCTGACACCACCGAGCACCCATTTCGCCGTGGTCATGGCGTGCCTGGCTGCCGAGTGTCACGTGATCTGCGAAAAGCCAGCGGCGCGCACGATCGGCGAACTCGAGGTGATGCTGGAGTGCGCGCAACGTCATCACCGGCGTTTGATGGAATCGCAGAACCTGTTGTTCAACGACGAGGTGATCAGCATCGCCAAGGACATGGCCGCCGGTGCGCTTGGGGAGGTTCGTGAGGTCGACGTGATGCTCTCACTCGATCTGGCCGCCAGTCGTTTCGGTGATTTGAACCTGTCCAGCCCCGCTGGGGACCTCCCGGGGGGCGCGGTCCACGATTTCCTCCCCCACCTGGCCTACCTCTTTCTGCACTTCTCGGGCGCGCCTGTCGAGTCAGTCAGTGGCCGACTGCTGAACGCGAGTGGCAACGCCAGAGTCGGCTTCGATCATTTGGATGCACTCGTCGTCGCCGGACAGGTTCGCGGCAGGCTGCGGGTCGCGTCTGATCTACAGCCGAATGCGTTCCGGCTCATCGTGCGAGGCACCCGAGGCTCGCGTGAAACGGATCTCTACAACTCGTACATGCGGCGCGAAGGCGGTCGCAACATCCGCACGCGAATTGCCATCGAGCATCTGACCTCCGGAATGCAACTGGCCTCGACCGCTTTCACGAACCTGCGCAACAAAGTTCTCCAGCATGGCACCTATCACGGCCTGCCGCGACTGCTCGATTCCTTCTACACAACGTTGCGCGCCGGGCTGTCCCAGCCGATCCCTGTTTCGAGCATGCGTACTTCAGCGCTGCTGATCGACCAACTCGTTGCCTTGCAGGCTGTTTCATCATGAGGGTTGTTGTCACCGGCGCGAACGGGTTTCTGGGCACTGCCGTCGTTAGGCGCGCCCTTGCAGTCGGGCACGACGTGGTCGGTCTGGTTCGCCCCATGACCACATTGACGGGACCGCTGTGGGACGACCCCAGAGTGACCGTAGTCCGCGGCGATTTGCGCGAGCGCGGCGGCTGGCGTGATGGGCTGGCGGGCGCCGACGCGGTCATCCACCTCGCCGCCGCGCCGTCCGGCGACCTCGGCACCCAGTTCCAGGGCACAGTTGTCGCCACCGAGAATCTCCTCGACGCGATCGACCTCTCCATGCTGCGACGCTTCGTTCATGTGAGCTCCTTCTCGGTGTACGACTTCGATGCCCCCGCCGTCAGGGGTGTGATCGACGAGACCAGCGCACTCGAGCCCGACCCCCGTCGGCGCGATGCGTACACGACCACCAAGCTCATCCAGGAGCAACTCGTGCGCGACCACCTTGCGGCGACGGGTGTGGAGCTGGTCGTCGTACGTCCGGGAGCAGTGTTCGGCCCAGGCAAGAATTGGGCGTACGGCGCGGCAATGTCGGTGGGCTCGAAGGCAGTGCTCGTCTTCGCGCCCCGCGCTACCTTCCGAGTCACGTACGTCCACAACTGCGCCGACGCGATCGTGGCTGCCGTCGATGCACCGCGGGCCGCGGGCGCGACCGTGAATCTCGTGGACGACAACCTGCCCACCCACGCCGAGTTCATGCGACTGTGCCGTATCGCCGGCGCGAACGTTCCCGCCGCCCTCCCGGTGCCTTGGCTACTTCTGTCGGCGGTCGGTCGGCTCGCAGCAATGGTAGATCGGCGCTTTCTCGATTGCAGGGCCAAGCTGCCCGAAACGCTGGCGATCGTGCGTCAGCGAGCGCGCTGGAAGCCGTTGCACTATCCGAACGCGGCGGCCAAGTCATTACTCGGCTGGTCGCCGGCGGTGACGATCGCGGACGCGGTTCGCGAAACCATTTCCGCCGAGCGTGAGGTGGTTACACCTTTGCCATGACGACGGCAAGGTTGCAGTAGTCGCCACGCAGCCGGCCGAAGGACATCCAACCGATCAGCTTTGAAGTCAGGGTGGCGAGTCTGCCGTCGTCATCGGTGTTCATTGCAATCGCTATTTCTTCGACGATCCTGTGGCCTCTCATCGCGCAGTACTCCTCGAGCCCGGCGCGACCGACGACTGTGCCGTAGAACGTGCGATAGGGCTCGTAGCCCGGTTTGCCGGCGGTCTTGCGCCGCTTGATCCAGCGGTAGTACCAAACGTGAACCTTGAAAGGCGACAACCGAGTGGCGAAACCTTTTCCAGTATCCCGGTCGGGGATGATCACCGCGACGAGTCCGTCGGATCGCGACCACGAGAAGAACCGGTCAAGCGCTTGCTGCGGGCGCTCGAGATGCTCGAGAACGAAGGAGCTGAAGACGAGGTCGTAGTAGTCCTCATTGACTGGCACCGACATCAGGTCTCCATGGATCGCTTCATCGAGATCTCCCCTGTCCTCGATGCGTAAGCGCAATGCCTCGGCATCGAGGTCGATGCCGGTGAGACGGATCTTCGCACCGAGATCACCGAGGGCCCAGCTTCGCCCGCAGCCTGCCTCCAGCACCTTCACTGCGCCCTCCCGATCAGGCAGGGCGCGCCGGACGCTGTCCGTCAACAGCTCGTACGCTTGCCGGTGGTTCATCGCCTGAATCAGCTGGGGGGTGGACATCACCAAAATGCTAATGACTGGCGCCGGGTTGCCGCTGATGACGGGCCCGCCATTCGAGAAAGATCAACTTGATGAACGCCGGGTCATCCAGTAGATAGCGCTTGGCCAGCCGGCGAGGATCGTTGATCAATCGTTGTGCCCACTCCAGGCCGGCGCGCTGCACCCACCCCGGCGCCCGGGGCTGCACACCGAGGTGGAGTTCGGCGGACGCTCCTAGCAGCAGCAAGAACGGCGCGCCGGCTGCCGGGATGGGGCGCGAAGTCAGGACGGCAGTCAGGCGGTGGTGTTTGGGCATCGACAAGCCGAGCATCACAAAGTCGAGCCGTTGCGCCTGGGCGGTCTCGAGTATTTGCTGGGCGATGGCGTCGATCGCCTTGGTGTCGTCGACCTCGATCATCGGCGGCACGATGCAGAGCGCCGAGGGATATTCGAGACGCAGCGCGTCGGCAATGGTCTGGTCTGCGACGACAAGCATGATGGAGCGTTCTTCGCTGATCACCTTCGCCCAGAGCCTGGGGAACAGGTCGCTGCCTGTGAGTCGTGCCGCGAGCGGTGCGCCGAGCAGGCGGCTGCTCCAGATGATGGGCATGCCATCGGGCAGCGCCAGGTCGGCGGCCTGTCCCACCCGGAGCTCGGATGGCCGCTTGGCGTAACGCACGAGGTGATCCACGTTCGGAGTCACCATCGAGCGCCACCTGGTGCCGGGCGCCACCGACTCGGCAATGAGGTGGTCGGCGATCTCGTCGATCGTCGCCCCGGTGACGAATTCGATGCCGAACAGCCGCTGCCGCTGCATTGCGATCAGGCGCTGGCCGTGGCGACGGGAACCGGCCGTTTGAGGCGCTGACTCCAGGCGATGGCTGGTCGCTCGACGAGCAGGTAGGCGATGTAGCCGGCGATCAGGCAGACGGTGATCTCCGGCACGATCAGGGCGAGTTCCACCTGCTTGCTGTCGCCCAGCACCTTGACCCCGAAGTAGTAGACCACGCCGATCAGTGGCGGGTGGGTCAGATACAGGCTGAACGAGATCTTTCCGAGGAACTGTGACACTCGGTCCGAGAGCCAACGCGACATTGCGCCAGGAACACGTGTGGCCACAGAGATCAGGACGAACGCGACGAACGTTGCGACGTACACCTCTTGGTGGTGCCAGACGGCGGCGACACCGAGCAGGGTGCCGAAACCGTAGTAGAGCCAGCTCACGAGCGTGCCGTTCACGAACCAATAGATGAAACAGCCGCCGACGAATGCGCAGAGGTACGGCAAGAACCAGTTCTCACGCGTCGACAGTTGAATGACCAAGGGCCAGATCAGCGAAACGGCAGCCACGGCGGTGAGCGTCGCCGTTCGCGCATGTGGAGACTCCCTGAGGACCCGCAGTGTCAACAGCCAACTGAGCCCGGCGAGGACCAGGTAGAACTGCACTTCCACGTACAGCGTCCAATGGACGCCGTTGATCAGGTACATGTGGAGCAGATCCGGGATGTACAGGATGTGAGCTACGGCTTCGGCCAAGGTCGGCACGCGGAACGACTCGTCCTTGAACAGCGTCGACACGTAGTTGACGACCAGTGCGACCAGTAGGGAGAAGTAGTACGGCGGCGTCAAACGAGCCATTCGCCGAACGCAGAAGTTTCCCACGTTCGGTGCATCCATTTGGATGTTGGCGATGCTGCGGGTGATCACGAAACCGCTGATGACGAAGAACACCGGCACGCCGAGCCCGCCACGCAGGATGAGCGGGTCGCGTACCCACAGCGGGATGGAGTTCAGCGTGTTCGGCAGGTGGTTCTGTATGTGGTTGAACACCACCCAAAGCGCTGCCCACCCGCGCAGGCCATCCAGAAACGCGTATTTTCCGATCCGCGTTTGCACGCGCTCGGCGCTTGCGGTCGTCATGTCGACTCCCACGCTTGATCCGTGTTGGTCGCGCCCACAATTTTGGATCCGAAGAGAATCATCAAGCCAAGGTACACACCAAACGCGGTGTGTATCTCCGACACACCGAAGGCCACGATCACGACGATCAACAGCACGATGAAACGACCCAGCGCCTTCGTCGACTCGCTGCGTAACAGAATGAGCCCTGATCGCATTGTGGTGAACATCTGGGCGACGAACAACGATAAACCGACCAAGCCGAGTCTCAGCAACGTCTCCAGGGCGCCGTTGTGGACGTGGCGAACCGTGAAGCCGAGCGGATAGTTGATCGACCTCGCCGGCTCGAGGCTGAGGATGACAAACAAGTTCTGGCCGCCGTACCCCTCGATCGGGCGCCGTTTGATCATCTTGATCGCGCCCGCCCAAACCTTGTCGCGTCCCGAGAAGGTCAGGTCTTTGCCCAGCGCTGCCGTGATCTGCCCGAGCCCGAAGCCGAGGATGACAACTCCGAGAATCACGGCGATGGCGGCGAAGGACGCTGAGCTACGGCCGATCAACCTGACAAACTCATCCCGCTTGGCAACTAGCCAGTAGCCGATGACCACGATCACAAGGGTCGCGATGCTGGAACCCGATTGACTGAGCGCCAGGAGCACGGCGACTGTCGGCAGGGCGGTCAGTCGAATCCATCGCCGGCGCTCGAAGCACAGTACCGCGACCGCAGTGAGGATGATGCAGGAACCCATGATGTTCTTGTGGATGAACGCACCGTGCAATCCAGGCACCGGTGCACCGGAGGTCTGTGACGAGAACGCCAGGCTCGGTTGCACGATCAGGGCGACCCCGATGAGCGCGACCGCGATGTAACCGGCCGTCAAAATGTTCCGCAAGAGGAATCGCAGCGGTACGAGCAAGCCGACAACCACCAGAACGGTCACGTTCGCGACATCGGCAGAGTTCGCTGTGACGAAGCCCGCCGGAAAATTGGTCCAGGTGGACGACAACATCCACCACACGCCGTATAACAGGCCGGGAAGTGGAATGATCAGCTTGCGGTACTGGCCTCGCGGCGCAACGAGCAAGATGCCGACGACGAGGCCGACCTGAAGCACTGCGTACGCGCTCGGTCGGTAGTTCGTAAACAGCTCAACGTAGGCGCCGTAGCCATCCACGAGCGCGAGGACGAGCGAGAACCGCGACAGCCGTATCCAGAGCTCCGTCCCGTCGTGCCCGTCGAGCTGGCGCTGCTCGTCCATGATTGGGTCGGCGAGCCCACTCAGCCGCCTCACCGGGCTCGGGCCAGCGGCCGCCACGCCTACACCGGCTCTCTGGGCAAGCGTCGCCCGACGACAGCCCGCTGGCGACCGATCAGCCCCCGGGCGCGGCCGAACGCAATCGCTCCGCGACGCGCGCTACCTCCAATGGTGCGCTTCTGCGCCCTTTGCCCGTTCGGTTTCAGCATGCCACGGCCCAGAGCAGATCGACCCCCCTGCTGCGGCATGTCATATCGCCTGAGCACCTCGCTCATACCGCGCCCGTACAGGTAGTGCTGGCGCAGCATCGAGGTCAGTCCCGGTCGATGGTGATAGTCAATCACTGCGTCGGGCGCGTACCCAATCGTGTACCCCTGTTGCTGTAACAACCAACCGATGGCGATGTCCTCACAACGGGTCAGCGTCTCGTCGAAGCCACCTACGGCCTCGAAGGCCTCGCGCCGTATGGCAAGGTTTCCGGTCAGGAGGTAGGGCCTGCCGAGAAACGTTGGCAGCCGGCCGGGCGTCGCCGGCGGGTGCCAGGCTGCCATGCGCGCGTCGGGGAACTTGTCAATGACCTGACCGCACACGGCAGCGTGTTGATCGAGCCCTTCGATCAGGGCCTGCAGCCAGCCGTCGTGAACGAGGTCGTCGGCGTCGCAGAACGCCAGCTTCGCCGCGGCCGTCGCTGCGGCGCCAACGTTCCGGGCGTGCGCCGCACCACGCTTCGAGGACGAATCGATGTCGCGCAACCGGCGGTCGGCGACACGTTGCCCGATCGCCTCGACATGCGCAATCGTCGCTGGGTCGCGGGTGTTCACACTCAGCACGACGTCGAACACATCGTTGCATGACTGGTCGAGCACGGCGCTGACCTGTCGTTCGAGCCGTGGATCCGCCGAACCGACCGGGATGATCACCGAAGCCGTGCGAGTCCGTGATGGACCGGCTTGCTCAGCCATCGGAAGACTGAGCCAACCGAGCCGATTTTGGCTCGCTCGGCTGGGTTCTCTTCGGCCGCGGACCTTTCTTCGCTCGAGCCCTGGCCGCGCGGCCCTCGTGCTGCTGACCCACCGCATCGCCCCGACGTGGCCCGCCCGCCTGGCGCTCACGGGAGCCTCCCCGCGGCGCGGACGGTGGCTCTCCCGTTTGGAATTCTGCGGAACGTGCCCAAGCGCGCTTGGCGTCACGACGGCTGATCGGCGACAGTACCGGCAGCACCCCATTCTCACGGCTGCGCAGTTCGTGGCTCGCCGTCGTCAGCTCCTTGGTGTCCTGCCACTTGATCGGAACGCCGACGACGACCGCGTCGACCAGCTGCATCAGTTGCACCGTGGGGGCCGATTCGAGCAACGATCCACCGTCGAAGACCACGACGTCGGCGAGTCGGCTGGCCCGGGCGATGAGATCGCGGGGATCGCTACGGCGTAGCAGGGTGACATCTGCTTGGCCGGTCAGTCCCACCACGCTCAAGCCAGGTCTGCGTCGACGACCGGCGGCCGTGTGGATCGTCGCCTGCTCGCCTTGCT
>JAENVT010000259.1 GCA_016650435.1 Ilumatobacteraceae bacterium | reverse complement strand
GGCCGCTGTGTTGATCGACAAATTCGACATCATCTGCACCGGGCCACGCGCGCCGATGTGGTCGCTCAGCGGAGGCAACCAACAACGGGTCGTCCTCGCTCGCGAGTTGTCGCACGATCCGCGTGTGCTCGTGGCCGCGCAACCAACCCGCGGTCTCGATGTCGGCGCAATCGAATACATGTCATCGCAACTGCGCGCCGCGGCCGACAGCGGTGTTGCCGTGTTGTTGATCTCCACCGAACTCGAGGAAATCCTCGACCTCGCCGATCGCATCGTCGTGATCTCCAACGGACGCATCGTCGGCGAGATGCGCCGCGACGACGTCGATCTCGCCGAGCTTGGTCTGATGATGAGCGGCGCCAGTGTCTGACATCGGCGAGCGAGCTGTCACCGATCCCGAGCATGCTGAAGTTGCCGGTGCCGTCAAGCAGCGATCGAGGTTCGGCACCACGGGCGAGGTCGTCGCGCTCTATGCAATCTGCTTGTTCGTCGCGCTGGCTCTTGCGGCCATCTGCGTCGCGGCAACGGGTGGTTCATGGACCAACGTGTACATCGCCATGCTCGACGGCAGCATCCGCAAGCCCGGTCGGTGGGGAACCACCCTCGGCGTAACAGCGCCGATTCTGCTCGTTGCTCTCGGCACGATCGTCAACGGCCGTGCCGGGCTGGTCAACATCGGCCAGGAAGGCCAACTGGTCATGGGGTCCTGCCTCGCCGCGTACATCGGCGTCCGACTGGGCGGACCAGGCCCGTTCGTGCTCGTCGTCGCCATGCTGTTCGGTATCATCGGGGGTGCGATCTGGGCCGGCATCGCCGGCGCGCTGCGCTACTACCGCAACGTTCCCGAGGTGCTCAGCACGCTGCTGATGGGCGCGGTTGCAGCCAACCTGATGGGGTGGGGCTTGCGCAACCCATCGTTGTTGCTCGCGCCCGCCGCAGGCCGCGCCAATCGCAACCAAGTCAGCGAGTCCTTCGCCACCGATACGCGTATTCCCAGGGTCACATGGTTCGGCAACGAGTTCCCGATCAGTGTGCTGCTGGCCCTGGTGCTGGCGGTCGCCGTGTGGGTCGTGATCGATCGCTCCGTCGTCGGGTTTCGCCTGCGGATGCTCGGCAGCAACGCGAAGACAGCTCAGCGATCGGGCGTCGCCGAACGGCGCTACGGCATCGGTGCGATGCTGGTGTCCGGCAGCTTCGCCGGTCTCGCCGGCGGAATCATGTTGGCCGGCGGCGACTTCGGGAACTACCAACTCGTCGCCAACTTCGGCGCCGGCATCGGCTTCGCCGGTCTGCTCGCCGCGCTGGTTGCGCGACAGCGCGTGTTCGTGCTGATCTTCGTTTCGTTCCTGTTCGGCTGCATGAGGACGGGCTCCGGCTACCTGCGCGCCACGGGTGTGTCCGGTCGCATCGCCGACGTCGTGCAAGGCCTGCTCGTCCTGGCCTTGTTGTTGCCACCCGCGATTCTCTATGTCCGCGAACGCCGGCGGGCGTTGTCGGCGACGAGCAGCAGGGTCTGAGCTGTGAGCAACTTCCTGTCTGCCCTCGGCGATATCGCCACCAACGAGAGCGCCTACCGAAACGCGGTGATCGCCGCTGTGGTGTTGTTGTTCGCCGCCTCAGGCGAACTGGTTGCCGAAAAGGCCGGCACCATCAACATCTCGCTCGAGGCGATGATGCTCGGTGGTGCATTCTTGGCCGCCATCGGCGTGCACATCACCGGATCGACGTGGATCGGATTGTTGTTCGCGGCGGTTGCCGGGCTCCTGGTCGCGGCGATCCAGGCCAACATGAGCCACCGCTTGCCGGCGGATCAATTCGTCGTCGGACTGGTGCTGAACGTTCTGGTGCTCGGCCTCGTCGGCTTCCTGACCAGCTCGATCCAACCGAAATCCGATGTCGTGCGACGTGTGAGCGTTCCACTGATATCGCGGATACCGCTGCTCGGTCCTGCTCTCTTCGACCAGCCGTGGGTCTTGTACCTCGTCTACCCGCTGGTGCCGTTCACATGGTGGCTCATCTACCGAACGCGCTGGGGGCTCGAGATCCGCGCCGTCGGCGAAGACCCGAATGCCGCGGATGTCTCCGGCCTCGACGTCAACCGCTTGCGTCGCCAGTCCATTTATCTCACCGGATTGCTCGCAGGAATCGGCGGCGGATACTTCCTGTTCGCCCGCTCTGGGAGGTTCGAGGATTCGTTGATCGGCGGGCGTGGTTTCATCGCCATTGCTGCAGTCATCTTCGGGGGTTGGACGCTGAAGGGCACGGTGGCCGGATGCGTGACGTTCGGCCTCGTCGGCTCATTTGTGTTGACAATCCCCTCGCTCGGTTACAAGTCGATCGATCCGTCGTTCCTGGCGATGGCACCCAACGTCGTCACGGTCGTGGCAATGGCCGTGTTCGCCAAGCGCGTTCGCCAGCCCGGCGCCCTCGCGCGACCCTTCATCCGAGGACTGAAATGACTTCTCCTGATCGCTCGACGATCATCGCCGGCGGCGATGTAGTGACGATGAACGGCAATCGTCAGGTTCTGCTCGGCGGCTCGGTTGTCGCTGCCGACGGACTCATCGCTGCAGTCGGTTCGACTGCTGAACTGCGCGCCGCACATCCCGACGCGGCGGTGATCGACGCGACCGACTGCGTCGTGACGCCCGGCATGATCAACGCCCATCAGCACCTCACCGGCGACCCATTGGTACGCAGTTGCATCCCCGATCTGCTGACGTCCGGAGCGTCGATCTTTCAATGGGCCGTGCCGATCCACGCCGTGCATTCCGGCGATGACGACGAGTTGTCGGCGACCCTCTGCGCCATCGAGTGTGCCCAGAACGGCGTCACCACGGTGGTCGAAGCCGGCACCGTTGGCCACCCGGATCGGGTCGCTGCAGCGATGGTCGCTGTCGGCATCCGTGGCACGGTTGGGACATGGGGATGGGACATCGAGGAAGGACCATACGTCGGCACGGTTGCCGATGTGCTCGAGCGCCAGCGGGTGGTCGTCGAGTCGTACCCGGCCGGAGGCTTGGTCGAGGGTTGGGTCACACTCGTTGGTCACGATCTGGCCAGCGACGAGTTGCTGGCTGGCGCGGCCGAACTGTCCCGCTCATTGGGGACCGGGATGACGATGCACCTGTCGCCGACCTCGTCGGATCCCGAGAGCTACCTGGCCCGCACCGGTCACCGCCCCATCACCCATTTGAACAACCTCGGCGTGCTCGGCGCGAACCTGTTGTTGGCTCACGGGGTGTGGCTCGATGACGAGGAGATTGATCTGGTCCTGTCGACACGCACCGCCATCGCCTACTGCCCGTGGGCCTACCTCCGCCTCGGCCAAGGCGTCACTCGCGTCGGCCGCCATGCCGAGATCGTCGAGCGCGGTGGCCGGGTTGCGCTTGGCTGCGACGCCGCCAACGCCGGCGATGTCACCGACATCTTGCGTGCCGCCGCTCTCGCGGCAGGAATTGCGCGTGACGGCCGACTGGAGCCCGAACGATTCGGTGCCCATCAGGCGTTCGAGATGGCCACCATCGCCGGTGCCGAAGCAATTGGTATGGCCGATCGGATCGGCTCGCTGGAGGTCGGCAAACAGGCCGACATCGTCGTGCACAGCGCTGCCGGTTGGGGCTGGTCGCCGCGGGGCGACGTCGGGCTGCAACTGGTCTGGGGCACTGACGGCCGTTCAGTTCGCGATGTGTTCGTCGCCGGGAGGCCGGTGATTCGTGACGGTCAGTGCGTCACCGTCGATGCGCCGGCCCTGCGACGCCAGGCTCAGACCCAACAGCAATCGCTGCTCGACCGCGCCGGCATCACCGTCCCTCACCTCTGGCCCCAGATCGATGCCCGCTGACCTGTCGCGTGCGACCATTGAATCGGTAAGGTCGCGGAGGTGAACGGGATCCTGTGCGACAGTACGGCGCTGGCCAATTCGTGGCATCCGCTGGCCCGATCGGTCGAGGTTGCTACCCAGCCGGTCGCCGTCACCCTGCTCGGCCGCAACGTGGTTTTATGGCGCACACCGTCCGGCGCGGTTTTCGCAGCACCAGATCGCTGCCCGCACCGCGAAGCACCGCTGTCGATCGGAACCGTCGTCGACGGCTGCCTGAAGTGCGCCTACCACGGGTGGACCTTCGGCGACGAAGGACGATGCGTGCTCGTGCCCTCGGCCAGCGAGGGTGTTCCACCCCCGCCGCGGGCTCATCTCGATCCTTATGATTGCGAGGAGCGATATGGCCTGGTGTGGGTGTGCCTCGGTGTCCCGTCCGCTCCGATCCCCCACATCGCCCAAGACGACGACCCGTCGTTCCGTCGCATCAACACGCCGGTCGACGTGTGGCAGTCGTCGACGACCCGAATGGTCGACAACTTCCTCGACATCACCCACTTCCCCTTCGTGCACGTCGGCACGTTCGGGCTGGCGCAAGACACACGCGTACCGCGGTTCGAACTGCAGGCACTCGACGACGGGTACTACGGATACCGATATCAGGTGATGGCCAACAACACCACTGGTTCGTTGGTCAGTGGCCAGACGCAACAAGTCGTGCACCGCGAGATGACATCCGCCTTCAGCTTGCCGTTCGTCGTGCGCAGCACGATCCGCTACGACTCAGGGCTCGAACACATTCTCTTGCTGCTGTCGACGCCGATCGACGACGTCACGTCGTACTTCACGTTCGTGGTGTGGCGCAACGACGACTTCTCCGTGTCGGCTGAGGAGATCATCCGCTTCGACTTGGCCATTGGCGCCGAAGACAAGCGCATGCTCGAGCAACTCGACGGTGTGCTGCCGCTCGATCAAACCACGTTGGTCAGCGTGCAAGCTGACAAGTGCTCGGTCGAGTGGCGCCGCCAACTCGCCGAGTTCATCAAGGCCTAGTGGAGTGTTTCAAGGCACCACGTGGTGTCGCCAAACACTCCACTGGATCTAGACGACCGCTGGGACGTCCTCGCCGAGCTCGAACTTTAGGTATTCCTCGCCGGTGTCTTCCCAATCCTCGAACTGGATGACACCCATCTCCTCGAAGCGACGGCGCAACCACTTGTCGTTGCGGTCCAGCAGGCCGAGCTTCTTGCAGTTCGGCACGATCTTGCTGAACAGCATCGACTGGAACACCGCCCGAGTCGGGTCCTCGAGAACCAGCGGCACGATGTCGCGGACGTTCACTTCCATGCGCTCCCAGACCTCTTGCTGCATGAAGCGATCGCGCATGCGGATGGCTGCTTCGAAGGCGAACTCCTGACGGTCTTTCATCTCGGCATCGCTCAGCGAGTCGTAGACCTCTTTCAGCGACAACACACCGAAGGCAACATGGCGCGCCTCGTCGCTCATCACGTAACGGAGCAACTTCTTCAGCAACGGCTCGTTGGTGAACTGGTGCATGAACCCGAACGCCGCCAATGCCAGGCCTTCGACCATCACTTGCATGCCGAGATAGGTCATGTCCCACCGGCTGTCGTTGACGATGTCGTCGAGCAACATACGCAGGTGCGAGTTGATCTGATACTTGCCACCAAGCTTCTCTTCGAGATAGCGAGCGAACACCTCGACGTGGCGGGCTTCGTCGACTACCTGCGTGCTGGCGTACAGCTTGGCGTCGTACCACGGCACGGTCTCGACGATCTTGGCAGTGCACAACAGCGCACCCTGTTCGCCGTGCATGAACTGGCTGAGGCTCCAGTTGCGGCTCTCGACACCGAACTCGAGCCACTTCTTGTCGTCCCACTTCTCCACCGGCGTACCGATGTAGATGCTGGCATCGATGCCCGTGCCGATCAGCGCCTGATCCTCAGCAACGGTCTTCTCGATGTCGACCTCGGTATCCCACGGCAGATCGGTAGTCGCGTTCCACTGACCGACCTTGGCCTTCTCGTACAGCTTTCGCAACGCCGGCCGGCTGAGCGAATAGTCCCACGTGAAGATGGTGTCGGCATTGTC
>JAENVT010000258.1 GCA_016650435.1 Ilumatobacteraceae bacterium | reverse complement strand
CTCGCGACTGCCTTGCCCAGGGGTTACAAAGGCGATGTCGATGCAGAACCGAGGCGGCGGCCTGGCGCCGATTGACGCCGCTTCACGGAAGATCTGGCGGTGTGAACGGCTCCGGCTCGGGTGGTACCGGTCGTCGGAGTACGCAGAACTCATTGCCCTCCGGGTCAGCCATCACCACCCAGGTTGGTGATCCTTGACCGACGTCGATGCGGCGCGCTCCGAGTTGCTCGAGGCGGGCAACTTCGGCGTCTTGATCGATGTCGGTCGGCGAGAGATCGAGGTGCAGCCGGTTGTGACCAATCTTGCTATCGGTCGCGACATCGTCGACCCGAGCCAGCATGATCACGGGCGCGTTCGACGCTCCAGCGATCGCCACCCCGGTCTCGTCACGTTGGGTCTCGTGGTAGCCGAGGGCAGCGCACCAGAACTCTGCCATGGCAGTCGGATCGGCGCAGTTGAAGCAGATCTCGGTGATGCGCAGTGACACAGCGAAAATATACGGCAGACCTCCCGCCGAGAATGAGGGACCGCGGTCTACCTACCAGTCGGTAGGGAGATATACTTTTTCGTTATGAATGACACGGCACTGCTCAACGAGCTCACTGAGGTCGCCGAGAAGTTGACTGCTCGGCATTACGAGACATGCAAGCCGTGGTACCCACACGAGTTCGTTCCGTGGAGCATGGGTCGTGACTTCGAACCCGACTTTGTGTGGAACGCCGAAGAGATGCCGATTCCCGATTCGCTGCGTAGCGCTCTCTTCGTCAACCTCCTCACCGAAGACAACCTGCCGTACTACTTCCAGACCATCGACCGGATGTTCGGACGCAAGGGCATCTGGCGCGAATGGTCGCACCGTTGGACCGCCGAAGAGGCCCGTCACTCCATCGCCCTGCGCGACTTCATGACGGTCACACGCATGCTCGATCCGAAGACGCTCGAAGACGGTCGCATGTCGCAGATGTCGGGCGGGCAGGTTCCCGATCCGACCTCGGCCGTCGATGGGTTCGTCTACGTGGCGCTGCAGGAGCTGGCCACACGCATCGCTCACCGCAACACTGGCAGGGCACTGCGCGAGCAGTTGCCCGACCATCCGGCCGGAGAGGCAGGCTACGAGCTCATCAGCCGTGTCGCCGCTGACGAGAACTTCCACTTCCTGTTCTACCGCGACCTCACCTCGGCCGCCCTCGAGATCGCCCCGTCCCTTGTGGTGCCAGCGATCGAACGACAGGTGCGCGAGTTCGAGATGCCCGGCACCGGTATTCCCGGCTTCAAGCGTCACGCTCAGGCGATCGCCAACGCCGGCTTGTACAACCTGCTGCAACACCACGAGCAGATCCTCGAGCCGGTCGTGATGAAGTGGTGGAAGGTCGAATCACTGCAAGGTCTCACCGCAGAAGCCGAACAGGCCCGCGAAGCGTTGATCCGCCAGATTCAACGCATTGGTACCGCGGCACGGCGCCTAGCCGAGCGAGCCCGCGAGGCCGCCGAGCGCGCCCGTCTGACGCTCGTCGACCGCAAAGCCGAGATCACCGGCGGTCGGTCTGTCCGTCCGTCCTGAGCGGCGCAGGTCCCAGTCACAGGGTCAGACGTCACATGGACCACGCTGTTGCGTCGGTCTACCGTTGGTGGCACCAGCAGCCCAGCGAGCAAGGGGAGACCATGACCACACTCGAGAACCGGCCAAACACCGCACTCCTCGTCATCGACGTGCAGAACGGCGTCGTCGCAGGGAATTACGAGCGCGACACAGTCGTCGCCAACGTCGGGAGTCTTGTCGACAAAGCGCGTCAGGAAGGGGTCCCAGTTGTGTGGGTCCAGCACTCCGACGAGCAGACTGAGCGGGGAAGCGACAACTGGCGGATCGTGCCCGAACTGACTCCGGGCGACGCCGAGTCGCTCGTCGAGAAGAACTACGGCGACTCCTTCGAGGACACCAATCTCGAGAAGGTGCTGTCGGGCCTCGACGTCGGGCGACTCGTCGTCGTGGGCGCCCAGACCGATGCGTGCGTCCGCTCGACACTTCATGGGGCGTTCGTGCGGGGGTACGACGCGACCCTTGTCACCGATGCCCACACGACGGAGGACCTGACGGAATGGGGCGCGCCGCCGCCGGAGCAGGTCATTGCGCACACCAACCTGTATTGGAAGTACCAGACGGCTCCGGGGCGCAAGGCCGAGACGGTTGCGACCAAGGACGTCGACTTCAGCGGCACCTCCTGAACTAGTCGCCGACTGTGCCGTCGATCCGTTGCCGCAACAGATCGGCGTGGCCGCAGTGACGGGCATATTCGGGATCTCGCGCCAGTTCGGTCATGTCAGTCGTGTCCCGTCGAATCGATTGATGGTTGCGAACTCCGAAACAGACCGGCGACGTAGTTTCGTGTTCTGGTGCACCGGTTGGCCGAGGAAGATGGTGGCCACCAGAGCGTGACCCTCCGGCAAGCCAAGAATCGGCGCGGCCCTGGTTTCGGCACGAGACAGGAAGGTTGTGATCACTCCACCGAGTCCGCGAGCCCGCGCTGCCAGCAGCACGCTCCACGCGAACGGATAGATCGACGCACCACCGGTGATGGGTGGCCGACCGCGGATGTCGCCGTCCATCAACGCGATCTTGTTGAGGTCAGCGGCGACTGCCAACACGGCAGGGACGTGTTCGATGTTGTCGAGCAACCCGTTCGGAACAGCAACGGGCGACGCGCCGGTCGAGCGACCAAAGGCAAATGGAGCGCGGTCGGGGCCTGT
>JAENVT010000257.1 GCA_016650435.1 Ilumatobacteraceae bacterium | reverse complement strand
GTGCGAAGCCGGTGCCGGGTGGTTGATCAGGCAAGCGAATCGGCGGCTGACCCGGTAGCTGGATCGTTGGCGATACGGGCGGCGGCGCCGGCTGATAGCCCCCTGGTGGTGGCGGTGATGGCGGCGCAGTCGCCGGAAGACCTGGATAGGTGCCCGGAGGCCATCCCGGCAGAGGACCCACTGGGTTGCGTATGTCGGCGACTGCGATATCGGGCCTGCGCCGCCGCAGACCCAACAGCAAGAACAACAGGCCGAAGATCAGACCGCCCAGCACCCCTGCTCCGCCGATGACGAGCAGCTTGTCGCTGTCGTCTTTCGGGTTCTTGCCGATCGCCACCGCAAAGTCGGTGTCGGTGGACTCGACGTCTAATCGATAGGTGCCAGCCTGATCGATCTTCATTGTTCGAATGCCGGTGCCTTTGTACCCGTCGACGTCGTACGAGGCGCTGACCCCCCGGTCGAGGGTGACCTCGTCACCATTGCTGTTGACCAGCGTCAGCGAGACTTTCGGCAGCTTGTCGGCTGGGTGGTTGTAGCTACTGCCATTGGCCTGGCAATCGCCACCGAGCGTGCCGAGCTTGCCTTTCGTCTCGGCATACACCGTGAAGGTGGCCGGCTTGTCGAACACCAGCGTCGTGGTACACCCAACGGGGGCGCGGGCCAGCGACCTCACTGCCTCTTTGTAGTTCGACATGCCCTTGACGGCGGTCGCTGCTCCCCCACCCAGTCCACCGACGAGCAGGATGATTCCGAGGATCATCAGACCTTTGCGGCGCTTGCCCTTTGGTGGTGGTGCTACTGCCGGAGGAGGAGGCTGGGTCATGAGTGGCACTTGAGGTTGATACGACATCACAACACCCCCAGTCGCCCAGCGACCAGCTCGATTCGGTCATCAGGTTGTACCACGGCGGCGCGCACGTTCTGTGCACCGCCCGCTCCATAGAAGTCGCCGGGACTCACCAGCGCGCCGCCCTCGCGCGCCAATCTCTCGGCAAATTCCCAGCCGTCGCCGGCGTCGAACCACAGATAGAAACCCCCGGCGGGAAACGGAACGTCGACACCCGACCAGACCGAGAACACCTTGCCCAGTCGCTCGAGACGCCGACGGTAACGATCGCGCTGCACGGCCACGTGCGCGTCGTCGCCGAGAGCAACTGCCGCAGCAGCTTGCGCTGGACCAGGCACGAGCATCCCGACGTGTTTGCGGACCTCTTTCAAATAACCGACGATGTCGGCGTCGCCCGCGTAGAACCCGACGCGAACCCCGGCAAGGTTCGAACGCTTCGACAGCGAGTGAACGGCGACAACGCCATCGAAGCCGTGATGCAGGATCGTGCTGGCCGGCCCATCCCAAACGAATTCGACGTAGCACTCGTCGCTGAACACCGGCACGTCGTTGGCGCGTCCCCACGCGGCTGCGTCACCGAGATCGGTCAGCGCCCCGGTGGGGTTCGACGGACTGTTGACCCACAGCATCAGCGCCCGCGCGGCATCGGCCGAATCGATCGCCGAGAAATCGAGCGCTCCATCGGGGCGACACGGCACTGCGACGGCTCGGCACCCAGCAAGCGTCGCGCCCATCTCGTACGTCGGGTAGGCAACGGCGGGAAACAGCACGGTGTCTTTCGACGGAGTACGCAGCCGGAGGTACTGCGGAGTCGTGGCAACGAACTCTTTGGTGCCGATGCACGCAGCTAACTGTGCAAGCGGTACATCGAGATCGAATCGCCGATCGAGCCATGATCGGATCGCCTGCCGCAACGTGTCGGTGCCGATGCTCGGCGGATAGCCGCGCTCCGCATTCGATGTCGACAGGGCGGCGATCACGCTGTTGATCGGTGGGTCGCACGGCGTACCAATCGACAAATCGACGGCCCCTCCGTCGAGTGCCTGAGCGAGCGGCACGAGGCGATCGAGCCGGTCGTATGGGTAGGGCGGTGGAACGAAGCCGGCGGATTCAACCATGAGGTACCTATCCTGCCCGATCGCCACCCGCCGTCACCAGCGGTGCCGTCACGCAGGGGCGACGACGAATTCCGAAAGACGACCCGCCGATGCGTCGGCAAGGCGCGCTCGTACTCGCACTCCTTCATCGTCGTGGTGCGTCGTCAACACCTCGCCCTCGCGATGGACTGCGGCAAGCAGATCGCCGCGGTCGTACGGGATCAGCAACTCGACGACCTTGCTGAGTGCTCGAAGTCGGTCGCTGAGAGCGTGGAGGAACCCGTCGATTCCATCGCCGGTGCTCGCGCTGATCGATACCGAGCCTTCGTGACGGTTGACGAGATTGGCAGCCACTTCGGGCGCGGCATCGCGCTTGTTGAACACCAACAGCTCGGGCAGATGCGACGCGCCGATCTCGCCGAGAACCTGGCGCACCGCGGAGATCTGACCCTCGGGATCGGCCGCGGTGCAGTCGACGACATGGACGAGGTAGTCGCCGCGGCC
>JAENVT010000256.1 GCA_016650435.1 Ilumatobacteraceae bacterium | reverse complement strand
TGCGGTGCCGATCCATTGGGCGCCTTCGCCACCCATCTGGGTGATGCCGGTGACGTGACCGGTCTGTTCACGCGGCACGATGCTGACCATGCCGTGACACCCGATTCCGGCACCGACGAGCGAGCCCTCTGGCACCAGCAGACCAGTGTTGTGTGGGCAGCCCGAACAGAAGAACGGTGTGCGCACGGCCTCGGCACCGAGGGAGATCCGTACCGGCTCGGACTTGCGCACGGTCGCGAGTTGGTCGGCAGGGATGCGCAGCGTCAACACACGCCGCAACGAATCGACGAGGTTGTCGATGGTCAGCGCGCCGTAGTGGGTGATCAGCGGTTTGCCATCGTGGTCGACCTTGCCGATGACCGCCGGCGCGTTCGCAGCGCCGTACAAGATGGAACGAACACGCGATTCCAGGAAGTCGATCTTGTCTTCGCAGACCATGATCGTCGCCGTGCCGCTGGCCAACTCGCGGATGGCACCGTGGTCGAGCGGATGCAGGGCCCCGAGCTTCAGTACTCGGATGCCGAGTTCGCCGAGCCGATCGGGAGTGAGCCCGAGAACGCGCAGCGCCTCGAGCACCTGTTGCATGTCGTGGCCGCCGGCGACGATTCCCAACCATGCGTCTGTGGGATTGGCAGCGAAGCAGTTGAGCGGGTTGGCGGCGACATACCGCTTGGCCCACTCGATGCGATTACCGAGAACCTCGATCTCCAAGGTGTTGGCAAATGGCACGCCGACGTGTCCGCTGAGTGTTGGTACCCACGGCTTGCCGTCGACCTCGAAGTCGGGCAACACCGGCTCGAACCGAGTGGGCGAAACCTCGGCAATTCCCGAGCCGTCGGCGACGGGAGTCGTGATCTTCATGGCGACCCACAGACCCGTCAGCCGCGACATCGCAAACGCGTGGAAGCCGAGATCGAGCACCTCTTGCACCGTGCCCGGGTAGAGGACCGGAAGGTGCAACGCGACGAGCGTCGGATCGCTGCGCGATGGCAATGTCGACGACTTGGCCGCGGCGTCGTCGCCGACCAGCAGCACGACACCACCCTTGCGACCCGTTCCGCCGAAGCTGCCGTGGCGGATCGCATCGCCGGCCCGATCGAGGCCAGGCGACTTGCCATACCAAACACCGGCGACGCCTTCGTACTTCGGCCGCGCGTATGTCTGGGCGATCTGCGAACCGAACACCGACGTTGCCGCCAACTCCTCGTTGAGCCCGGGCACGTGGACGATGTTGAGTTCGTCAAGCAACTTCCGCTGGCTCTGCAGCTCGCGGTCGTATCCACCGAGCGGCGAGCCTTGATAGCCGGAGATGAACGCAGCCGTGTTCCAACCCTTTGCCCGATCGGCGCGCATCAGATCGATCGGAAGGCGCACCAGCGCCTGAATACCAGTGGCGAGGATCTGCTTCGGCGCAGCCTCGTAACGCTGCTGGAGCGAGAACTCGTCGGTGTTCGATTCGGTTAGCGCCATACGACCCCCTGTGGTCAGAAAGAAATCTACTGGCGAGCCATCCCGATGGCTTGCCAGACACGCTGCGGTGTCGCCGGTCCGTCGAGGTGACGCACGCCGAGCGGAGAGAGTGCGTCGATGACGGCGTTGAGGACGGCAGGAATCGAGCCGATCGTGCCCGACTCCCCCGCGCCCTTGGCACCGAGCGGGTTGACCCACGTCGGCGTCTCCATGTGCACCAGTTCGAAACTCGGGAGTTCGGCTGCGGAAATCACCGGATAGTCGGCGAAGTTCGAGGTCACCGGGTTGCCGTCCTCGTCGTACTGCATCCACTCGACGAGCGCTTGGGCGACGCCCTGACCGATTCCGCCGTGAATCTGTCCGTCGACGATCAACGGGTTCAGCAACGTTCCGGCATCGTCGACCGCGACAATGCGCTTCACTGTGACCTTGCCGGTGTCGGTATCGACCTCGACCACCGCGAGATGGGCACCGAATGGGAACGTCGGCTGCGCAGCCTTGAAGTCGCTGAGCCCCACCAAGGGCTCGCCGTCTGTCGCAGCCACATCGGCCCAACCAACGGCGGGAAGCGTTGAACCGGCGACGTGGAACGCGCCGGCATCGGCATCGAGCACGACGTCTTCGACTGCAGCCTCCAGCAAGTTGGCGGCGCGCTCGCGTGCTGCATCGACGAGCTTCGCCGCCGCGATGACGAGCGACGAGCCGGCAACCTGCACCGACCGGGAGCCGACCGTCAACCCGCCGGATGGCACCTCGTCCGTGTCGCCGTGCACCACATCGACCGCGTCCATCGGCACGCCGAGGCGGTCGGCGATGATCATCTTCCACGTCGTGACGTGACCCTGGCCGTACGGCGTCGCGCCCGTCAGCACGCGCATGCGACCGTCGGCCAGCAGATGCACTGCGCCGTATTCGGTGGGTGCTGCAGCTGATGTGATCTCGACGTACACGGCGATACCGATACCGGTCTGCACGCTCGAGCGACTGGCTCGTTGCTCGGCCTGCGCGGCGCGCAGCGCCGGGTAGTCGGCAGCATCGAGCACCCTCCGCATGGCCTCTTCGTAGTCGCCGACGTCGTAGACGGTCCCAATGCCCGTGGTGTACGGCTCCATGAACTTCGGGATGAAGTTGCGCCGGCGAACCTCCGCAGGATCCATGCCGATCTCGGCTGCGAAGAAGTCGATTGCCCGCTCGATGGCCAGCGCCGCTTCGGGACGACCGGCGCCGCGGTATGCGGTGACCGACATCTTGTTGGTGGCCACCGACACGCCGTTGAACCCGCAATTGGGAATGTTGTACACGCCTGGTGCCATGCGTTGGGTCATCATCGGCAGGTACGCGCCCATCAATGGGTACGCGCCGGCATCTTGAACCACCTCGAGGTGGTACGCGGTGACGCGGCCCTCGCGGGTGCCGCCGATCTTGACGTCGATGCGTTGGCCGCGCCCCTGCGGCATTGCTTGCATCGCCTCGGTGCGAGTCTCGGTGTAGCGAACCGGCTTGCCAACGTGCTTCGACAGCCAGCCGAGCGTCAACTCTTCGCCGATCGTGCGCGATTTCACCCCGAACCCTCCGCCCACATCGGGCACAACAGCGCGCACACGATCGGTCGGGAGGTCGTAGATCTTGGCGAGGATGTCGCGGGTCGGGTGAGCGCCCTGACATGCCGAGTAGTGGACGAGGCGATCGCCACCGGGATCGGGCTCCCAGTACGCCAGACCGCTGCGTGGCTCGATGGGTGAGCCGTTGATCCTCTGGTTGACGACCCGAAGGTCGAGGACGACTTCGCACTCGCTGAAATCGGCCTGATGCTCGGAGGTGAAGGTGGCGTAGGTGTTGGTGCCGAGGTCGGGATGAACAAGCGTCTTGTCGAGCAAGGCGTCGTCCAACTCGACAACCGCTGGCATTGGTTCGATGTCGACGTACACCATCGCGCCGGCGTCGACTGCGGTGTGGCGGTCGACCGCGACAACTGCGACGACGGGCTCGCCGACGAACCGCACTGTGCCCTTGGCGATCAACGGGCGTTCGCTTCCGGTTTTGAGGATCGGCTGAACGTGCGGGAACGGAGGCAGATCAAGATCCTCGCCGGTGAACACACCGAGAACACCTGGCACCTTCTTGGCATCGTCGACGTCGTACGACAGGATCCGGCCGTGGGCGTATTCACTGCGCACGAAGTGCACCCAGGCGGCATCGATCGGCACGTCTTCGACATAGGTGCCGCCGACCGTCAACATTCGTGGGTCTTCGACGCGTTGCACGCGGTTGCCGAGAATGCTCCCCACGGCTACCGAGGCCCGTCAACCACACTGGTCATATCGGCGGAACATAGCTGCTACAGCGCTGGACGT
>JAENVT010000255.1 GCA_016650435.1 Ilumatobacteraceae bacterium | reverse complement strand
TTTGAACCAGAGCGTTACCCACGATTGCGACCTGCCCGTCGCAAGCCACGGACGCCAACGGCGCCGGCACCGATCAGCGGACCGCGCCCACCGAGGCGAGCAGGAATGATCCTCGCGCCGCGGCTGAACGACAGCTGGGCGTGTTCGTCGAGCGTCTCCTGCGCCGAGTTGAAGAACGTCGCTCCGAAACCAAGCGCCACCGATCCCCCCACCACAGCCAGGTCAAGATCGAGCATGTTGCAGACCGATGCCACTGCCCGGCCAACCAGTCGACCCGTTCGTTGCATGATCTCGTACGTCGGCTCGCGGTGCGTCCGCCCGGTGATGGCTTCGATCGCCGGACCCGAGGCTTCGGCGTCGAGACAACCCCGCGAACCGCACAGACAGCGGCGGCCGTTCGGTTCGACCACGACGTGCCCAACATGTCCGGCGTTGCCGCTGGCACCGTCCAACAGCTGTCCGTTCAACACGATTCCGCCTTCGACGGTCGACGACACCACCATCGCCAGAAAATCCTGTCGACCCTGCGCCGCACCCAGCCATCCTTCGGCCAGCGCCAACGCCTTGGCGCCGAGGTCGCCGTACACGTTGAGCGCGGTGGCCGAAGCCAGCTTCGAGCGAAGTGGAAACGAACGCCAGGCCGGGATGTGAATCGGTGACACGGCGACGACGTCTGGCCGAACCGGTCCGGCACAACCGACGCCGACCGCCGCCGGCCGGGCATTGTGATGGGTCCTGGCGCGCTCCAACTGACCCTGGGCGATTGTGTTGAGCGAGGCGAACAGCGTCTCGGCATTCATACCGAAATCGATGTCGACATCGTCGCGATCGAGGAGCTCGCCCTTCATCGTCATCAGGCCGGCCGCCAGCTTGGTGTCGCCGATGTCGATAGCCAGAACGACGTCACGTGTCTCACTCATGCTGGCGTGCACGGTACCCTCGACCGGCGCGGCCTAACCGACTCTTCGAGCCGTCTCGATGAGGTTGATCTCGTACAACACCATGTCGAGCGAGTCGGCGCTGACCATCGCCGAAACCCGTTGCGGATGTTCGGGTGTGATGCAACTGGCCAACGGCGTCAACAGGGTCCACGGTGTCGGGTGGCAGAACTGCACGACGCTGTACCGCTCGCCGGTGTAACCCGGCGCGGCGACGACGCGATGGATGCCAGTTGGCAGCACGCCATTGGTCAAACGCTCGAGCATCATCCCAGTGTTGATGATGACCTGACCCTCCGGCGCGACCGCATCGACCCAGTCGTCGCCGACCTTGACCTGCAGACCGGGCGCCGTCGCCCGCGGCAATGCCGTGATGAGGTTGATGTCGCCGTGGGCTCCGGCCCACACATGAGTTCCGCCAGGCGACTCCGTCATCGGTGGGTAGCGAATTGCCCTGGTCAGCGTGGCGCCGTTGTGGGTCATCTCGTCGAACAGTGATTCGTGACAGCCGATCGCCTCGGCGATGACGCGCAGAAATCGTCGCTGGGTGTCTTCGATCCGATCGTGGAACAGAGTCAGCAGCTCCGCGGAACCAGCGATGGCCGACTCGGGCAGCACCTGGGTTCCGTATCGGTGCGGATACCGCTGGCGCAATGGATGTCCTGCGGGCAGCTCCCTGCCCCAATTGAGCATTTCTTTCCAGTCGGGGACGTCGCTGGCAGCCGCTGTCTCCACCAACAGGCCGGTGTATCCCGTCTGGCCATGGCTTTCGGGTGCAATGAATCGTTGCTTGACCTCCTGGGGCAACGAAAAGAACTCGGCCAGCATGCCGTAGGCACTGTCGAGGAGATCTTCCGACAGATCGTGGCGGGTGTACACGAAACCTGTCGCCAGACTGCGGCGCACACCGTCGACGACCGCGGCGCGTTGAGTGGCCGTGCCGCGTTCGAACGCCAGCAGATCGACATCGAGAATGTCATCCATCGGGCGATCGTAGCTCGCCATATTCCCCCAGGTAGAACGGCGAATTCTTCGGTTGGAACGAAACCTCGATAACACTTACGGCGTGTCAAATCTGTGGCGTACGCAATTTCCACGATGAGCGATGTAAACGAGGCCAAGGTCGTTGCGACCGTGGACTCTCTGTTTCGCGCGCACTATGGACGATTGGTTCGTGCGCTCACACTGGCCTGCGGCGATCGTGAAGTCGCAGCCGATGCCGTGCAAGAAGCCTTCGTGAAAGCTCACTTGCATTGGCGTCGAATCGAGCACTACGACGATCCAGTTGGCTGGATCCGCAGAGTTGCCATCAATCGGCTGCACGACGATCACCGCAGGCAAAATCGCAAGGGCAGGGCACTACAGCGCCTCGCCGGCGAGCCCCAGGTCGACCCCGTCGAGCAGCACGGCTTCGACTCGGACCTGCCGATGATCCTCGCTCAACTCCCGAAGCAGCAACGCATTGCAATGGCGTTGTTCTACGTCGACGAGTTGTCGATTGCCGAAGTAGCCGACGCACTCAATGTCAGCGAAGGCGCAGTGAAATCGTACTTACATCAGGGCCGCGCCCGACTCCGGGCCGTGGTAGCAAGCGGGGAGGAGGTGCATTCGGATGAGTGAGTTCCACGATCCCGACCTGCGCCAAGAACTGGGCCGTCTCAGCGGTCCTTATCCAGACGACAACGTCGCATTCGCGGCATGGCAACGCCGCATCGGCCAAGTCCAACGGCGACGAGTTGTGGCCTGGACCTCGGCCGCGGCGCTCTCGCTGGTGGTCGGCACTGTCGGTGTCGCTGCGTTGCAGAGCCCGGGCAGGCACTCGGTCGTGCCCAGCAAGGCTGGGGAAACCAGCACCGAGGTCACCGTCAGCATCGCGACAATCGAACACGTGGCGTCGACCACTGAGTCGGCCAGGCCTGAAATCAGCCAAGCCACAACGCTGCCTGTCGACACCACGCCGAGCGTCGAGGCCGTTTCGCCGTCGGTGCCGGAGACCGAAGCCCCCGCGTCGGGCGAACAGCCGACGGCCGGGCCCTCGTCGAAGGGCTCATCGACGCAGCCATCCAGTGGATCCCAGTCGGCCGCGCACACGTTCCAGTCGATCGGCGGCAGCATCACCGTCCGTCGCGACGGCGATCGGCTCACCGTCGTGACGGAGAGTCCCGCCGCAGGTTTCCATGCAGACCACGAGCACTCACGCAGCCAGGTTGACGTGACCTTCAAGTCCGACAATCACGAGTCGCAGATCGTCGTCAAACTCGAGGACGGCGTGATGAAGCCCGACGTCTCGGAGAAACCCGACGGGCACTCCGACAACCACGACACCACCGTTCCCGATTCATCCGGCGGCCATCACGGCGATGGCGGATACAACGGCTGAGCGAGCCAAACCATTCGATCACCACGAACGTGTCAATGGCGGTAGCGGGCAATCAGGAGGTTCACGATGCTCACCCCCCGAAGTCGAATGATCGTCACATGCGCATTCTCTGGAGCCCTGGTGGTAACCGCCGCCGGCTTCGCGGCAGCGGCGACCGGTGCCAGTCCCTTGCACAAGGTCCTCGCCCAGAGCATCAGAAGCGACGACAACACGACGACCACGCCGGCGACCGCAGCTCTCGTCGGCGCCACCACGACCGCTACGTCGACAACCACGACCACGTCGACGACCACGACCGTGGCGGCAACCACCATGACCGCGGCTGAAACAAATACGCCCGAGGTCGTGGCCGAGGTTGCGAACGCGAACGCGACCAACGGGTCCGTTGACGACGAGGCAACCGAGACCGACGACGACGAGGCAACCGAAACTGACGACGACGCAGCCACCGACAACTCCAATCAAGACCAGAACGACGACAACGACGCCCACAGCGGCCCCGGCAGCGTCAGCAGTGGCCACGATGACATGGACGAGAGCGGCAGCGGCCACCACGGTGACGACCACGACGGTGGTGGCGGAGGCGACTGAGTCGATCTGCTGAAATAGGGCTCGGTGAAGACCGACTGGAATCCAGTACTTCGAGCCGAATTCGACAAGCCGTACTGGACGGAATTGCAACGGTTCGTGGCGGGTGAGCGTTCCCGCCAGACTGTTTTCCCTCCACATGATCAGGTCTTCGCCGCTCTGCACCTGACTCCGTATGAATCCACCCGTGTGGTGCTTTTGGGACAGGATCCGTATCACGGTCCGCAACAGGCACACGGCTTGTGCTTCTCGGTGCAGCACGGCGTGCAGTTGCCGCCCTCGCTGGTCAACATCTACTCCGAGTTGCGCAACGATCTGGGCATCGAGACGCCGAACCATGGCAACCTCGAGTCCTGGGCCCGCCAAGGCGTGCTGATGCTCAACACCAGCCTCACGGTTCGCTCCGGCGCGGCTGCTTCGCACCAGGGGAAGGGGTGGGAGATCTTCACCGACGAGGTGTTGCGCACAGTCAGCGCCAAGCCCCACCGTGTGGTGTTCATCCTGTGGGGTGCCCACGCCCGCAAGAAGAAGGCGCTGATCGATCTGTCGCGGCACACGGTCATCGAATCGGCGCATCCGTCGCCACTGAGTGCGCACAACGGTTTCTTCGGCAGCAAGCCGTTCAGCCGCACCAACGCCGCGCTCATCGAATCCGGCCTACCCCCCATCGACTGGCGCCTCCCGCCCTAGCTCCCTGCTTAAACGTTTAGAAACCGTCTCCGTCACATACATTCGTGGTGTGATATGGACCGAATCACGCAAGGTCCAGGCTCTGCGCGCCAAATCGCGGCGAGCCGATCTTGCGGTGCGGACGGCAGAGGGATTTCGCAAGCACCGCAGCGGTCGCAATGCGGCCCTGATCTCTCACTACGCATTTCTGTCGGTGTTTCCACTGCTCCTGGTCTTCACCAGCGTTCTCGGCTTCGTTCTGCAAGGCAATTCGAAGCTGCGAAGCGACATCGTCGATTCGGCGCTGAACCAACTTCCATTCGTCGGGCAACAGATCGCCGAGAATCCATCGAAGCTGCACGGCAATGCTGTCGTGCTCGTCATCGGTCTGATCGGCAGCTTGTGGGCTGGGATGAAGGCGTTTGTCGCTGTTCACGGCGCGCTCGACGACATCGGCGAACACCCTCTCGACACGCGTTCGAACCTGCTGATCACCCGGTTGCGCGCACTGTTCGGCATTGCCTACATCGGTGGTGCCCAGATCGTCACGGCGATCCTCACCAGCGTGGCCAGCGTGACCGGCGTGGCCATCATCAGCAAAGTGCTGTTGATCATCTTCACGGCGGCGATCGACACGCTCGTCTTGGCGTTGAGCTACCGCTGGCTGCGCACGGCGTGGCCGTCGTGGCGCAGCGTGATGCCCGGTGCGATTGTCGGCGGCGTGCTGTTCGCCGGGCTGCAACTGATCGGCGTGGCGATCGTGGGCCGCTCGATTGCCAAGGCCTCGCCGGTCTATGGGACGTTCGCTTCAGTGATCGGGCTGCTGTCGTGGCTCACCCTGCATGCGGTCATTTCCCTCGGCGGTGCCGAATTGAACGCAGCCCTCATCACGGATCGACCGCCGCATCCACCCGATTGCGAGTAG
>JAENVT010000254.1 GCA_016650435.1 Ilumatobacteraceae bacterium | reverse complement strand
GAGGGCATCGAGCGCGCCACCGGTGCCGCAGTCGGCGTAGGCAATGAACACGTGACGACCTGCTGCGACAGCCTGGTCGAGCAGCGGTTCGAGCTCGGGCACGATCCGCTCGGGGCGGTTGTGCAGGTTGGCCGGCAGATACGTGACCTCGACCAGATCAGCCAGGCCCTGGGCCTTCAGCACGGCGCGCAGCTCGGAGGCCAGGGCTCCACAGGCAATGACGAGGGGCGCGGCGGTCATGCCGTGATCCGCAGCTTCAAGCCACCGACGGGCCGGGCGGCTCGGCCTTCAACCGATCGCGTCGTGCGCTGACCAACGCCTTCGCGGTTTCGGCGGCGACGGCCGCGTCTCGGCAATAGGCATCGGCGCCGACGGCATGACCGAACTCTTCGTTCAAGGGCGCCCCGCCGACCAACACGAGGTACTTGTCGCGCAGGCCCTTTTCGATCAACGTGTCGACGACGACCTTCATGTACGGCATGGTGGTGGTCAGTAGCGCAGACATCCCCAAGATGTCGGGCTGGTGCAGTTCGAGGGCGGCGAGGAACTTGTCGACATCGGTGTTGATACCGAGGTCGATGACTTCGAAGCCGGCTCCTTCGAGCATCATCGCTGTCAGGTTCTTGCCGATGTCGTGAATGTCGCCCTTCACCGTGCCGACGACGACCTTGCCGATCGACTCTGCCCCGGTTTCGGCGAGCAGCGGGCGAAGAATTGCCATGCCGGCCTTCATCGCGTTGGCTGCGAGCAGTACTTCCGGTACGAACAGAATGCCGTCGCGGAAGTCGATGCCGACGATGCGCATCCCCTCGACCAGCGCGTCGTTGAGCACCTTGTCGGGTCCCCAGCCGCGGTCGAGCAGGATGGTTGTACCTTCGAGGATCTCGTCGGCCAGCCCGTCGTACAGATCATCGTGCATCTGAGCGACAAGGTCGTCGTTGCTCAGCGTGGCGAGGTCGAGATCGTCTTGTTCACTCATTGGTCGGCTCCATCTGTCCTACACGTCGTTCCACGATGCAGAATCGACCCGTATCGTGGAACAGCCTATCATATGGCAGTTTTACGTCTCTCATTGCAGTTCTGGCGTCCCCGGCCGATACAGAATGTAGGCACAGGAAGTTGAAGTCAGGAAGGAGACACGCGGTGGTCGCGCGGGCACAACAGAATCGTCGGATCGAGTGGGCAACACTCGGGTTGTTCCTGGGATTCTATGTGGCGTGGCTCGCTGTCATCTTGTTGCACAAATCTTTGCCGTGGCCGGCCTCGGTGGCCCTCCTGGCCCTGCTCGGCGGCTTTTACATGTCGTTGCAGCACGAGGCGCTGCATGGCCACCCGACCGGGTGGCGCGGCGTGAACACCGCCTTGGCGTTTGCACCGCTCTCGTTGTGGCTGCCGTACCTCGGTTACCGCTCGAGTCATATGGTTCATCACCACACCGACCTCACGGACCCGCAGTTCGATCCCGAGTCGTTCTACCTGCGACCTGTCGACTGGGAGTCGGCGAGTCTGGTCAAGCGCTTCTACATCCTCGTCACCCGCACGATGATCGGACGTTTGACGATCGGTGCCGTCCACAGCATCGCCCGTTACCTGTGGCACGAGATCCGCACCATCCGGTCCAGCCGTGCTGCGGCGCGCCGTTGGGCTGTTCATCTTGTCGCCGCCGTGGTGTTGAGCTGGTGGCTGTTCGTCGTCGTCGGTGTCCCGGTCTGGGAGTACCTCGTGGGGTTCATCGTGATGGGTCAGTCGTTCACGTTGCTGCGCTCGTTCGTCGAGCACTGCGCGGTTGCCGAGGGCACGCGATCGGCTGTCGTCAAGGCCGGACCGGTGATGTCGTTGCTGTTCCTCAACAACAACCTTCACCACACTCACCACGCCGAGCCATCCACGCCCTGGTATCAGTTGCCGGCGTTGCATCGCACACTCGACAGCGACGACCTCGCCGCGCACGGCGCCGGCCTGTACCAACGCGGCTATGTCGAAGTGGCCAGGCGCAACTTTTTGCGACCCTTCTGCCAGCCCGACCATCCACTGTCGCCGGGGGCGCGCCCATTCGGCGCACGAGGGCTTCGATGACCATCGCCTCACTGGCGATGTATCCGTTCACCCACCTGCAGTCCGCTCACGAGCGTCTGTGGGACGACGTCCGTTCGCGGTTGTCGTTCGAGGCGCCGGTGTTGAGCTGGGATGTCGATCCCGACGTCGCATCGCGCCGCGAAGACCTGCTGCTTGGACAGACCTGTGGATGGCCACTGGTGAAGGATTTGGCCCAGTCGGTGCACGTGGTCGGCACGTTCGACTGCGATGTGGAAGGCGCTGCCGACGGAACGTATCGCTCGGTGCTCGTCAGCAACGTCGACGATCCGCTGAGCGACATCATGCATCGCGCCGACCTGCGGGTAGCCGCGAACAGCCGGGACAGTCTTTCCGGTTGGATCAGCCTGTTGTCGGTCGCCGCGGCCGAGGGTGTGGAGCTCGGTGCAGTCGAGTGGACAGGCGCGCACGCCATCAGCATCGAAGCCGTTCGAGATGGTCGATGCCAACTTGCGTGCATCGACGCGGTGTCGCTCGCTCACCTCGGTGGACGTGGCTTGTCGATCGTCGGTCACGGTCCCCGTATTCCCTGCCTGCCGTTGGTGGCATCGCGATCGGTCACCGACGCGGTGGTCAGCGAGTTGCGTGGCGCATTGGCTGCGTCGGTCAGCGACTCGGCGATGACCGCAACGTGTGCGACGTTGAAGATTCGCGGGTTTCTCGAACGGGACCTGGCGGACTACGAGGGAGTTTCCGATCTGGTGGAACTATGGTGAACCGTCGTGGCGCGCACCCCGGATCCGCAACTCAAGCGCGAGCTGCTTGACCGGGTCGTCAGCTACCTCGCAGAGCAAGGTGTTGCCCAGACAACCCTGCGGCCCATGGCGGCCGACCTCGGAGTCAGCATCAATCGTTTGATGCATCACTTCGGCTCAAAAGACGAGCTGATCACCGCCGCGTTGGCCAGGTCAATCGATCAACAGATCGAGGTGCAACGCAAGTGGTTGCAGCGTTCGCCCAAGCTCACCCAGGTGGAGCTGTACCGGCGATGGTGGAAGTGGTTGTGCGCAACGCCGCAGAACCTTGCGTTGGTCCGGCTCAACTACGAGGCCGCAACGCTCGAACCAACTGTCACCGGCCTGGCCGGCGATGTGCGCGCCGACCAGATCGGCGTGTGGCGTCACGACGTCGAGCAGCGGCTGGTGACCGAAGGGCTCAAACCCGAGCGTGCAGCGCTGCAGGCATCGCTGATCAAGGCGACGTTCACAGGTCTGGTGATGGACCTGTTTGCCACCGGCGACACACGTCGTCTGACGAAGGCACTGGAGTCATGGCTCGCCCGACTCACCGCCGATCTGTCTGTGAGCGAAGCCGACGACCCAGCTTGAGACCGGAGAGCGGACGAACCGAGCACGTTCGTCGTAAGCGTCGCTATCGAAGTGTTGCCGCTCCGCACGTGCATGGTGCTGTGTGACAACACTTCCGTGCAACGGGCCATACCCGTCACGCTCGTGGCGCCGCGACGCCGGCACGGGTGGCAGGATTCAGCGGTGCCGACTGTTGATCCAAAATTCCTGAGTCAAATCCGCTATCGCTGCATCGGGCCAACCCGCGGTGGGCGAGTGGTGGCTGTCGCCGCCGACCCGAAGCACCAGTCGGTCTTCTACTTTGGTGCCGTCGCCGGCGGCGTGTGGAAGAGCGACGACGCCGGACAGTTCTGGGAGAACGTGACCGACGGCTTCCTCACCACCGGGTCCATCGGAGCGCTGGCGGTCGCGCCATCCGACGGGAACGTGATCTACGCCGGCACCGGTGAATCGACGATTCGTATCGACGTTTCCCATGGGGACGGCGTGTACAAGTCGACCGATGCCGGCGTGACCTGGCGGCACGTGGGCCTGGCCGAATCACGTCACATCGGTGAGATCCGTGTGCACCCCGATGATCCCGACCTCGTCTACGTCGCTGCCCTCGGCCATGCATCGAAGGACAACCCCGAGCGCGGGCTGTACCGATCGAAGGACGGTGGCGAGAACTGGGAACTCGTGCTGCACGTCAGCGAACGCGCAGGTGCGGTCGACGTGTCGCTCGACCCCAACAACCCGCGCATCATCTTCGCGACCATCTGGCAGGCCCGCCGAACGTTCTGGTCGATCGACAGTGGTGGGCCCGACAGCGGTTTGTGGCGTTCGCGAGACGGCGGCGACAGCTGGGAGAACATCAGCCACAACCCCGGCATGCCCGACGGCATCCTCGGCAAGATCGGTGTCGCTGTGTCGCCGGCTCGCTCCGGCCGGGTGTTCGCGATGGTCGAAGCCGAGGGCCGTAAGCGTGGCCTCTATCGCTCCGACGACATCGGCGAGACATGGGAGAAGGTGTCCTCGAAGCCCGACCTCGGTTGGCGGCCGTGGTACTACCAGCACGTCATCGCCCATCCCACGAATGCCGACGAGGTGTTCGTCATGAACATGAAAGCGTGGAAGTCGATCGACGGCGGCAAGACGTTCGAAGAGTTCCACACACCTCACGGCGACAATCACGCGCTCTGGATCGATCCCGCGAACCCGGACCGCATGGTCGGTTGCGATGATGGTGGAGCCTGGGTGTCGTTCAACGCCGGCGAATCGTGGTCGACGATCTACAACCAGCTGACCGCGCAGTTCTACCACGTGGCCACCGACGACCAATTTCCGTACACGGTGTTCGGGTCGCAGCAAGACAACTCCAGCATCGCGGTCCCCAGCAGGACCGGTCTCGGTGCCATCAACTGGGCCGACTGCTACGCGCCCGGCACCGCCGAGAGCGGATATGTCGCGCCAAAGCCCAACGATCCGAACATCGTCTACGTGGGTGCCATCGGCAGCTCGCCCGGAGGCGGCGAGTCGCTGCAGCGCTACGACCACAGGACCAAGCAGGTCCAGCTCGTCAACGTCTGGCCCGAGGCCTACCACGACGGCAACACCGCAGAGGTCCGCTTTCAGTGGACCTATCCGATTGTGTTCTCACCCCACGACAGCAATGTGCTGTACACGGCCGGCAACAAGGTGTTCCGCACGACCAACGAGGGGCACAGCTGGGAGACCATCAGCCCCGACCTCACCTACGCCGACCCGGACACGATGGGAGTCTCCGGGCCACTCACCATGGACACTGCCGGCGCGGAGATGTACGCCACGATCTTCTCGCTGATGGTGTCGGCCCACCAGCAAGGTGTGCTCATGACCGGATCCGACGACGGGCTGGTCCATCTGTCACGCAACGACGGCGGTGACTGGGTGAAGGTCACCCCGCCCGATTTGCCAAAGTTCTCGCAAGTCACGATGATCGCCGAGTCGCCGCACACTTCCGGCACGATCTACATGACGGCGGCGCGACACAAGACGGGCGACTATGCGCCGTACGTCTACAAGAGCGACGACCTCGGCACGACATGGACGCGGATCGACGCCGGGCTGCCGCAGAACGAGTTCTGCCGCGTCATTCGCGAGGACCCGAACCGCCAAGGTCTGCTCTACGTGGGTACCGAGCTCGGCATCCACGTATCGTTCGACGACGGCGCCAACTGGCAGTCCCTTCAGTGCAACCTTCCCGTCACGCCTATCTACGACTTCGTCGTCAAAGACACCGACCTCGTGGTGGCGACACACGGCCGTTCGTTCTGGATCCTCGATGATCTGACTCCGCTACACCAGATGCACGACGACCTGTTTGCTGCGAGCCGGCACTTGCTCAAGCCGCGCGACACGGTCCGCAATCCTCCCCACATCGCCGCTTCGTGGGCCGGAACGCCGGGCGGCAAGAACTACCACGTCACCAGCGGCCAGAACGCCACGTTCTACGTCGAAGAACTCGAGACCGGTCACGTCCGCAAGCGGGTCATCGACGCTGGCGAAGACCTCGAACGAGGTGTTCGCATCATGTACTTCCTCGACCAGGCCGCGATCGGCCAGGCCAGGCTGACCATCAGCGATGCCGACGGTAACGACATCGAGACGTTCTCCAGCACCATTCCCGAAGACAAGAAGGATCGCGCCGGGTTGTTGTACATCACCGCTGCCGCTGGCATGAACAGCTTCCAATGGCCGATGACGTATCCCCGCGGAGCAAAGATGGTCGATACCGAGTTCCATACGCGGCCGGACGGACCGCTCGCCAAGCCCGGCACGTACCGCGCGACGCTGAAGGTTGGCGACTGGTCGATGTCGCAGTCCTTCGAGCTGCTCAAGGATCCGCGCATCACCACGAGCGATGCCGACTTGGCCGAGCAGTTCGACCTCCAGATCCAGATCCGCGACAAGCTGTCTGAGATCGTCACCGGAGTGAACACGATCCGGGCGCTGAAGCGCCAACTCGGGGACTGGGCCGAGCGGCTCGCCGACAACGAGTCGGCGGCAGATGCGATTGCTGCCACCAAGGCACTCACGGAACGACTCGGAGCTGTCGAGGCCGAACTTGTGCAGGCCGAGTTCACATCGGACGGCGACACGCTGAACTACCCCGAGAAGCTCTTCGAGAAGCTCAGCGGCTTGCCGGCGGTCGTCGGCAGCGCTGATGCACGCCCGACCACTCAGTCCTACGCCGTGTACGAAAAGCTCGCCGGCCAGGCTGACGAACAGTTGTCGGCGTTGGCCACGCTGATCGACGAAGACGTCGCCGACGTGAATGGTCGACTCGGCGAGCTCGGTTTGGGCATCATCGGCGTGTGATTCCGTGAGCGTTCTACCGCTCTCCGTGCGGGGTCGGTCACACCCGGCCGAGTGATTTCGCGGCGCGATCGAGGCAACCCGCGTCGTACCTGCAAGGAGACATTTCGAAATCCCCCCTTGCGCAAACCCCATGTGATAGTGGAGAATGACGTCTGTGTAATTACAGGAGCGTCATCAGCGCTTCTCGAAGAGGCCCTACGGCAGGGAGGCCGAAGCAATGCAAGACACGAACCGGGAACAAATCGACCACGGTCGCGGCGAATCGGACGGAAAGAATTGGCAAGATGAGGCCAACTGCCTCGGCGTCGACCCAGATCTGTTCTTCCCCGAACGCGGCGCGTCGACTCGCGAAGCAAAAGAAGTCTGTCGGGGTTGCGTCGTGCGACTCGATTGTCTCGAATACGCGCTCGTCAACGGCGAGAAGTTCGGAATCTGGGGTGGGTTGTCGGAGCGCGAGCGACGCCGCTTGCGCCGTCAGCGCGCCCAAGCCGGCCGGCGAACGTCCGCCTGAATCTCAACTGGAATCTCAACGAGGGCCGCATGCCGCTTGAGACGCAGCGGTGGTAACGTAATCGCATGTTCGCTTTCCTGGATCCGCCTGAGATAGTTCTGATTCTCGTCGTAGTTTTGGTGCTGTTCGGCGGCGCTCAGTTGCCAAAGTTGGCGAAGAATCTCGGCAAGGCCCAGAAGGAATTCAAAGAGGGTCTGTCCGAGGGTCAGAAGACAACCGAGGCTCAGAAGACAACCGAGGTCAAGCCGGCCGACAAGACAGTCGACGACTCCGCAACCTGACCACATTCTGCACAAGTCACGACGCCGGCAGCTGCGCTCCGGCGTCGTTTCGCGCCCAGGGCACGATCAGCTGACTATCAGCTAGCGACGCGGCGGCGCTTCAGGATTCGACGGCGCTCGCGCTCGCTGCAACCGCCCCACACGCCGTGCTCGATCCGCTCGTCGAGGGCATATTCCAAGCAGAGCGTGGCGACTGGGCAATCGGTGCAGATCTTGCGGG
>JAENVT010000253.1 GCA_016650435.1 Ilumatobacteraceae bacterium | reverse complement strand
CGGCGATGAGAGACCGACGAAGCCGATGAGCTCGCGGGTGTCGCAGCGTTCGACGGCCCACAAACCGAACTCGTGATCACGCCAGGCCGCCGCCATGCGGTCGATCATCTCGTCACTCTGCTGCGGGGTGAGCGTCGACGGAAAATGACGCATGACCTCGGGATCGCCATTCATCTCGGCGTACGGCCCTCGGTCGGTCTCGCGCCATTCGCGCATCAACAATCGATCGGTCCTCAGAGGGGGCGTCGTCATTGCATCGTCATGTCGGCGAACGCGTCGTTGGCGTCGCCGACCGGTACGTCATTCACAACCTCGATGCCTTGGGGTCCGTCGAGGACGAAGGTCAGTCCGTCGCCGAGCGCCTTCTTGTCGTGACCCATCAACGCAATCAACCTCTGTGGGTCGACACCGTGGGGAAGTGCACTGTTCAACTCGTAGCTGCCGAGAACGGCATAGTGCTGTTCGACGCGACGATCGTCGATACGTCCCAGCCGGCGGGCCAGATGGGCCGCGTAAACCAGCCCGACCGCAACGGCCTCACCATGGGCCATGGCATAGTCGGTTTCGATCTCCAGCGCGTGAGCCAACGTGTGCCCGTAGTTCAGAAGCGCCCGATACCCATCTTCTCGTTCGTCGCTCGACACAATGGCGGCTTTGATCTCCACACAGCGGGCGATGCGATCGGCATCGTCCATCGCCAGCAAGTTATCGCCGGTCAAGAAGTGGTACTTGGCCATCTCGCCGCGACCGCATCGCACCTCCCGCGGCGACAACGTGGCCAAGGCGTCGAGATCGCAGACGACGCCGGACGGCTGCCAGAACGCGCCGATCAAGTTCTTGCCGCCCACTCCCGCGACACCATTGGCCTCGGGGACGGCGGCGATGTTTACTCCGGTCTTTCCTCCGATCGCGGCGTCGACCATGCCGACCAGCGTGGTGGCTACGTGAACGACGGAGACCCCACGGTGCCACGACGCAGCGGCAAATCCGGCAACATCGGTGACCATCCCGCCGCCGAGCCCGATCACCACGTCGTTGCGCGTCAGGCCGAAATGTGCGAATCCACGACACAACTGCTCGATCGTTGCCAGCGACTTGTGGACCTCGCCGTCACCGATGAGGAACACCTCGGTAGGCACACCGGGGTCGACGTCGATCGGGATCCCTTGCTGCGTGACGACCGCCGCCCGCTTGGCTGTCGACGGCAGCAGCCCGGCAATCTCATGTCGCGCTCCGTGACCGATCAGCACGTCATAGCTGCGATCACCAAGGGGCACCTCGACGGTGATCATCGCAACACCGCCTCGGCGACCTCGTTGGGGCTGCGGTGATCGACCAGCACGATTGCGTCGGCCACCTCTCTGTACAGCGACTGGCGTTGTTCGTACATGCGTTGCAACGTACCGGCGGGATCGTCGTCGAGCAGCGGACGGTGCCCGCTCGACATCACTCGCTCGACGAGGATCTCGGGTGTAGCGCACAACCACACGACCTTGGCGTTGGCCTGTTTCAACGCGGCACGGTTCTCGTCGCGCAGAACCACGCCTCCTGCGGCGGCAATCACCGACGGCTCAGGGGTGGCCAGGGCATCGAGCAACGCCATGGTCTCGAACGCGCGGAACGCGTCCTCGCCGTCGTCGGCGAAGATCTCGCGAACCGTGCGACCAGTGGCCTTCTCGATCACCGCGTCGCTGTCGATCACTCGCCTACCGAGGCGGTCGGCGGCAATGCGCGCCACGGTGGTCTTTCCGGACCCCATCAAGCCGACGAGGACCAGGTGTTGATCGGCTGCAACCTCCACGATGGCTAACCGAGCGAGCTGCGGAACGACTCGGCGTTGCGCACGAACTCGGCCAACGAATCGCCGCCAAACTTCCGTTGCGCCTCGGCGGCGACGACCAGCGCCACCATGGTTTCGGCAACAACACCCATCGCCGGAACCGCCGTCACATCGGTGCGCTCCTTGAAGCTGACGGTCGACTCCTTGGTGACTACATCGACTGTCTTGAGCGTCGGCTGGTTCAGGGTGGCCAGCGGTTTCATCGCAGCGCGCACCACCAGCAACTCGCCTGTCGTCATGCCACCTTCTGTGCCACCTGCCAACGCGGTCTCACGTCGGTACTCGCTGGTGTGCTCGTCCCAGGTAATGGCATCGTGGGCGGCACTGCCGCGGCGGCCCGCGCCCTCGAATCCGTCACCGATCTCGACACCCTTCACCGCTTGGATGCTCATGACCGCCTGCGCCAAGGCAGCGTCGATCTTGCGATCCCAATGCACGTGGCTGCCGAGGCCGATCGGTATTCCGTATCCGAGCACTTCGACCACGCCGCCCAACGAGTCACCATCTTTTGCCGCGGCCTTGACCTCGTCGATCATCGCGGCCTCGGCTGCGGCGTCGAAGCAACGAACCGGCGAATCGTCGACACGAGCCAAGTCGGCCAGCGTCGGCCGCTCGACCGCTTTCGAGCGGACGCTGCCCATCTGGATCACGTGCGACAGGATCGACACGCCGAGCTCGGACAGCAGCTTCTTGACCACCGCGCCAGCCGCAACTCGCGCCGCCGTCTCGCGCGCGCTGGCCCGCTCGAGCACGTCGCGTGCATCGGTGAACCCGTACTTCTGCATGCCGACGAGATCGGCATGGCCCGGACGAACCTGCGTCAACGGCTCCTTGGTGATGCCTGGCGCCGGCGACATCTCCTCGTGCCATTTATCGCTGCGGAACCATTCGCTGTTCTTGATCTCGATCGCGACCGGCGAGCCGAGGGTGCGGCCATGACGCACGCCCCCGAGCAATGTCAGCTCATCCTGCTCGAACTTCTGACGCGGGCCACGCCCAAAGCCGAGCCGTCGACGCGCCATCTCCGCCTGGATCTCTTCGATCGTTATCTCCAGGCCGGCGGGCAGCCCTTCGACGATCACGACCAACGCCTGACCATGCGATTCACCGGCGGTGAGGTATCGAAGCATCACGTCAAGGCTACTGGCCTCGCGATGCCAACTCCCGTTCTGCCGCAGCCCACATCACCGCCGGGTCGGGGCTGATCCCTGTCCACAACTGCTGCTGGACGACGGCCTGGTGAACAAGCATCCCAAGCCCTTCGACGGTGCGCGCTCCCCGATCGCGAGCCGCGACCAACAACGCGGTGCTTCGCGGGTGGTAGATGATGTCCGCGACGACCTGGCCGTCGTGCAACCGCTGCGGGTCGCATGGCAGTTCATCGGAGCCCATCCCGATGGATGTCGCGTTGACCAGGATGTCGCAGTCGGAGATCGCTTCCGGCTCCCCCACCACGCCGACGCCTTCAGCCAATGCTGCGGCCAATGCGGCTCGTTCGTGTGACCGGTTGACAACGGTGATGGCCACGACGCCGGCACGGGAGAGTGCATCGACAATCGCTCTGGCAGCACCGCCGCCGCCCAGCACGCAAACACGCTTGCCGTCGACCTGTACATCCTGTGCGGCAAGCGAGGCCAGGAACCCGGCACCGTCGGTGCTGTATCCCTTCAGCCGCCCGTCGCCGATCGGAACAACTGTATTGACGCTGTGCAGGGCGGCCGCTGCTGCATCGAGTTCGTCGACGAGCTCGGCGACATCCTCTTTGTGCGGCATTGTCACCGATAGCCCACCAAGGCCGAAAACACGCATCGCGTCAAGCGCAGCGCGCGCTCCACCGGCATCGACCTCGAACGCGGTGTACACCCAGTCGACGCCGGTCGCGGCAAAACCGGCGTTGTGCAACGCCGGCGACAAGCTGTGACGTACGGGGTTTCCGATGACCGCAGCGACACGCGTGTTGGCCGAGATCACCCGATCAACCCGAGATCGCGGGCGTGCTGCACGTTGATGTCGTGCTGCTCGAGGGTCGCCGCGAACACGTGACGGCCATCTTCGTCGGCGACCACGTAGTACAGGTAATGGCAGTCGGTCGGATCGGGAAGCGTGACGCAGATGGGGTCACCCTGCGACGGATCGGGCGCGGGGTTGACCGCCGCCTGGATCGAAGCCCGGCCAGGATTGGCGATCGGGGTGAACGGCAGTCCGGTGTGTAGGTACGTGTTGTACGGCGTGTCGAAGTTGATCGCGTCGGAGATCGACGTGCCCGGAGGCTGTCCGTACAGCAGCGTGGCATCGATCTGCAACGGCATCCCCATCTGGAAGCGGTTGATGATGACCCTGGCGATCTTTGGCCGATCCTCGTCGACCTTGGCCTCGCGTTCGATCATCGAGGCGATGATGATCATCTGATATGGGCTGAAGCCGAGTTGAGCGGCCTTGGCTTCGACACCTTCCTGGCGGACGACGAGATTCATGTTGTCGATCATTCGCTGGGCAACGTGACTGGCTGTCTCGTCCGCGGAGATTCGATAGGTATCGGGGAACAGCAGCCCCTCCAGCGATGTTGCGCCGTCGGGTTGCAGCGCCGAGCGGATCGAGCCGTTGGTGACGGCGGTCATGAAGGCCGTTGGATCAGTGCGTGGCAACTTTTGGGAGAGCCGTTGGCTCATCTTCTCCAGGGTGAATCCCTCAGGGAAGGTCACGTTCGTGTACGTGAGTGAGGGCGGTGTGCGCAGCACGCGCATCAGGTTGCCGATGTGGTCTCGGGGACGCAGTTCGTATTCGCCCGGCGTCAGCACCAACCCACCGTTGTGATCGACGTAGTAGCGGAACACCCTGGCGTTGGTGATGAGGCCACGATCCTGCATCCGTTTCGAAATGGAATCGACGGTGTCGGTCGGCAGGACCTTGAACACCTCAACTGCACCCGCGTCGCCGGAAGGGTTGACCTGACGCAGATACCACATCCCGACGCAGCCGGCGACGATCAAACCGGCGATCGCAATGATCCCGGCGAAGTAGACGAGATACTTGATCGAACGGTGCTGGCGGCGCCCGCGTTCAATGACCAGCGCATCAGTGAGGTCGGGGTCATCCCACGGGTCGTGCTGCCACTGTGGCTCGTCGAGCACTGTGCCGCGTTTGCTCATGCTCGCGGCCCTCCCGCGTCGAGCCAGTTCTGCAACATCACCGCGGCTGCAATTTTGTCGACGATGCGCCGGCGCGCCTGGGCGCGCATGTTTGCTTCCATCATCGCCTGATCAGCGGTCACGGTGGTACGTCGCTCGTCGAAGGTCACCACCGGCACGGCCACAACGGTAGCCAGCGCCGCGGCCTCGTCGATGGCAGCCCGCGCAGCGGGTCCGCTCGAGCCGTTCATGTTGAGCGGCAAGCCGACGACGACGATGTCTGCTTCCTCTTCGATCACCAGCTCGGCAATCGCTTCGTGATCACGCTTCAGGCTGCCGCTGCGTTGCAGCACCAGCAATGGCGAGGCGATCGTGCCGGTGCGGTCTCCGATGGCCACTCCGACGCGCTTCGAACCCAGATCGAGGCCGAGGGCGCGCACCGCGGCTCGGGTCACTTCCCGGCTGCCTCCGCAGCAATTCGCAGCGCCTCGTCGAGACGCTCGGGGTTCTTGCCGCCCGCAGTAGCGATGTCACCCTTGCCACCACCGCCACCACCGACCGCCTTAGCCGCGTCTTTGATCAGATCACCGGCAACCTTGCCCGACTCGGCGGTCACGGCAGCGACCAGCGAGACGCCACCGGTGTCAGTGACGCCGCCGAGCACGACGGTGTGGATACCGGTTTGCTGGCGGACGGCGAGCGCAAGATCACGAAGGTCGCCAGGGCTGATGCCGTCGACGCGGGTGACAACAACGCCGTTGACTGCGGCGCCGGCCAACTCGGCGGCCCGACCGGTGGCGAGCTGCCCACGCAGGGCCTTGATCTCGTCGTGCAGCGATTTGATCTCGTCGAGCCGGCGCTGCACGCCCCCGACGAGCTCGTCCGTTGTCGAGCCGACCAGCCGGGCGGCGTCGGTCACCAACTTCTCGTCGCGCTGCAACAAGCGCACCGAGTTCTCGCCGGTCACCGCTTCGATGCGGCGAAGGTTGGAGCCGATGGACGACTCGCCGATGATCTTGATGAGGCCGATGTCGCCGGCGGCGCGCACATGTGTGCCGCCGCACAGCTCAATCGAGTTTCCGATCTCCAGCACCCTGACGATGTCGCCGTACTTGTCGCCGAAGAAAGCAATCGCCCCCAGCGCGGTGGCTTCGTCCTTCGTAGTTTCGAACACCCGCGCCGGTGCGTTGGCGAGCGTCTCACCGTTGGCGACCTGCTCGATCTCGGCAATCTGCGCATCGGTGACGGCGTCGTAGTGGCTGAAGTCGAACCGAAGCCGGTCGGGAGCCACGTGGGAGCCGGCCTGCTTCACATGCTCGCCGAGCACCTTGCGCAGCGCGTAGTGCAACACGTGAGTGCCGGTGTGGTTGCGGCGGATCGCGGCGCGACGGGCAACGTCAATCGTCGCGGTCACGGGCGTGCCCGCAGTGAGGTCGCCACTGGTGAACCGCGCCGTGTGACGACGCAGCCCGGGGAGCGCGAACGTCGTGTCGAGCACCTCGGCCACGCTGCCGTCGGCACTATGGATCGTGCCGGTGTCGCCAACCTGACCACCACTCTCGGCATAGAACGGGGTGCGGTCGAGGAACAACTCAACGGTCCCATCGTCGTTCGGCACGACCGCCAAAAGGCGAGACTCCGTCGAGTCGTCGGTGTATCCGAGGAACTCGGTGATCCCGAACTGCTCGACGATCTCGCGGTACACGTCGAGGCGATCGTCGTCGGTCGCGTTGCCCTTACGGGCCGCCTTCGCCCGCGTACGTTGGGCTTTCATCTCGGTATCGAAACCGGCGTTGTCGACAGCGATGTTGCGTTCGCCGGCGATCTCTTCGGTCAGCTCCAGCGGGAACCCGTAGGTGTCGTGCAACAAGAACGCGGTCGAACCCGGCAGCTCGGGCCGATCGACGTTCAGCTCGTCTTCGAGGATCGACAATCCGTTCTTCAACGTCTGGCGGAAGCGCTCCTCCTCGCGAGTCAGCACGCCGACGATGAAGTCGCGGTTCTTCGACACGTCGGGGTAGGCGTTGCCCATGATGTCGACGGCCGTCTCGACGAGGGTGGGCATGACCAACTTCTCGGTGCCGAGCAGGTACGCGTATCGAACGGCGCGACGGATGATGCGCCGCAACACGTAGCCACGGCCCTCGTTCGACGGGAACACGCCGTCGCTGACCAACATCGTGCTG
>JAENVT010000252.1 GCA_016650435.1 Ilumatobacteraceae bacterium | reverse complement strand
GCGGCCGGCGCCGCGTTCTTCGCCATCGTCGGTTCGTCGACTCGACCGATCGAACTGGTCATCGGCATCAGCATCTTGGTGATCGCCGTCATGCAGGTCTGGCGAATGGCCCACCGTCTGGAGCCAGTCGCACCGACCGCGGCGACAGCGGCGATCTACGGCAGTTCGGGCGGCTTCACCACCTTTGTCGCCAACGCGGCCGGCCCGATCCTCAATACCTACCTCGTGCGGCTGGGGCTGGGGAAGGACGAACTGGTCGGAACGTCAGCCTGGTTCTACTTCGCTGTCAACGTCGCCAAGTTCCCCGTGTACCTGGCCCTCGCCGAGTGGTCGAGCGGCGGCGCATTCTTCACCGGCAAATCCCTCGCCTTCGACGCTGCGCTGTTCCCCGCTGTCTTGATCGGCCTGTTCAGCGGCCGCCGGTTGTTGCACAAGCTGCCGGAGAAGGGATTCCTGATCGGCGTTCTTGCACTCTCCGTCGCGGGTGCGGTCAAGTTGTTGTTGCCGTAGCCGTGACGGCTAGCGCACCAGGTAGAACACCGCCAGCACCGTGCCGTAGGTGACCACGGCACCGCGCAGGAGAGACGGTTTGATCCTGTTCACCAGCCTGCCCCCGGCGATCCCTCCGAGCAGGCTGGCCGGGGCCATCACCGCGACGAGGGTCCAGATCACGTGCCCGGACCCGGCAAAGAAGCACGCCGCGACGACGTTGATGACCAAGGCGAGGACCTGCTTCAGGGCGTTCAATCGCGGCAGGGTTTCGTCGATCACCAGTCCCAGCACAGCGAGCAGGGCAATGCCCAGGCCGGCCCCGAAGTAGCCGCCGTAGATCGACACGACGAACGTCGCCAACACAGCGATCGCGCTTGGTGCACCATGTGGCCGGGCACCGATGCCGAGCCATTTGCGGATGTAGTTCTGTCCACCCAACAGCGCGCAGGCCAGCAGGATGAGCCACGGCACCAACTTCGTGAACGCCGCTTCGCCCGTGGCCAGCAGCAGCACCGAACCTGCGAGGCCCCCGAGTGCCGCGGCGATCGAGAGTCGGATGAGTCGCGCCCGTTGGCCGGGCAACTGCGATCGCTGGGCAACGGCGCCGCCGAAGTAGCCGGGACACAACGCCACCGTGTTCGTGACGTTGGCGCTGACCCGGCCGGCGCCCAGTGCAACGAGAGTCGGAAACGAGATCAAGGTGCCGCCGCCGGCAATCGCATTGACCGCGCCGGCGCCTGCCGCGGCAAACGCCGCGATGAAGTGATCGGCAAGTGAGAACGCGCTCATGTGGGAACGCTGTCGAAGAATGCCGAGGCCCGTTCGCCGATCAATACGGCTGTAGCCGCTGGGCCACGAGACGGTGCGGTCGGCAGTACCGAGGTGTCGACTACTCGCAAACCCTCGACCCCGCGCACCCGACAGTATTGATCGACCACAGCCAGCGCATCGGTATCGGGTCCCATCGGGGCGCTCGAACAAAGGTGCACGGCGGTCGTGATGTTCTCGATGATCCACGAATCGAGAGCAGCGGCGTTCGTTGGCGCCGTGCGTCGGATACCGAGGTCGCCCAGCGACATCGAATCGAGGATCGACAGTCCGATCTCGACGGCTCCTCGCAGCCGAGCGCGATCGGCTGACGAGTCGAGGCTGTGATAGTCGATGGCAGGAGGCTCGAGAGGATCGTTGGACCTCAGCGATATCTCGATCGTGTTTGCGGCACGCTCCAGCAACACTCCGAGCACCAGTTCAGTTGCCGACGCCGCGGATCTAGGGATCAGCTCGGCCATGGGTGCCGTGTATGGCATCAGTGATACCGGTGCACCGTCAACGACGGTGTCGAGGGCCATCTCGACGACTGCCGCGCCCGGGCGACGGGGCAACTCTCGTGACGTCTCGAATCCGACGAACAGCTGCGGGTGATCGCTGCAGTGCGTGCCCAGCCCCGGCAGATCGGTGACCACCGCGATCCCATTATGGCGAAGCATGGCTGCCGGCCCGATGCCTGAGACCAATAGCAAATGCGGCGACATCACGGCGCCTGCGCAGAGCACGATCTCGTCGCCCTCGTACGTTTCGATCGAACCGGAGCGTTCGATCTCGACGGCGACAGCGCGAGCTCCGTGCAACACGACACGCCGTGCGGTGACCCCGCTCTCGATCGTCAAGTTGGCCCGGCTTCGATTCGGAGTGATGTAGGCCATCGCCGCGTTGACTCGCACGCCATCGATGACGTTCAGCGGCAGACGCCCGCATCCCGGTGGCCCCGGCGCGTTCTTGTCGATGTCCTCGGCAAAGTCCAGAGCCGCGCAGGCCGTCGCGAAGGCATTGCTCAGGGGATGCAACGCAGAAGCCGACGTCCGCGAGACCGGCATCGGGCCATCGGCGCCGTGAAACTCCCCATCGGGGAAGTCACGATCGTTCTCCAGCCGTTTCAGGAACGGCAGCACCGTGGCGAACGACCACTCGTCGCTGCCCAGAGCAGCCCATCCATCGAAGTCGTCAGGCGTGGCGCGCACGAAGACGCCGCCGTTGACCGTGCTCGAACCACCCATCACTCGGCCGCGCGGGACCGAAAAAGTCTTCGATGCCGTCAACCTCGCATTGAACGACCAGTTGGCTGGGTGCCCTTCGAATGCGCCGGCCATCGTCGAGGCATCGGAAAGCTCGAGCGAAGCCGCAGTCGAATCATTGAGGTCGCTACCAGCCTCGAGCAGCAACACCGAACGGTCGGGATTTTCGCTGAGCCTGGCCGCCAGCGCACATCCTGCCGAGCCGGCGCCGACGATGACGACGTCGAAGTGGTTCACGCCGAACCGATCCTATGACTCCAAGCGCATCGCCGGATGGCCGAAGAATTGAAACGCAACGAGGGTCGACGAGTTCGGACTATCGCCTGTGCCGAAGGCTGCGCGCTCCGCACGCACGATCTCGGCAACGGCATCGCCGGCGAATGCTCTGGTGTAAAAGCGCTCGGCCAGTTCACTGGCGACTCCGTCGTCGATCGACCACAGCGGGGCCACCACTGCCGAGGCCCCAGCGAACAGGAATGACTCGGCCAGTCCTGCGTAATCGCCGAGCGTTTCCTGGCCGGCTCCCACCTGGCATGCATTGAGGAACACCAGCGGCGCCTCCGCCAACGAGCCGCCCTTCACGACCAGAGGATCGATGACCTCCCCGTCGACCAACACCAAACCCTGCTTGGCGGTGCCTGGGTCGTACTTGCCATGCAGCGAGAAGTGCAACACGTCGGCGGCCGGGTTGCCCAGCAGACAGCCGACGACCTTGTCGGTCACGGCGTCGACTTGCACGGCGTGATACCGCTGGACCAATGCCGCGGCCTCGGCCTCAGCGTGTTCCAATCGGCTCCATCCCGGCATCTCGTAGCGACCACTGACCACGATCATTCCGTCCACGTGTACGAGCCGCGGAGGAGGCATCGGCGGGCGATCGGTGGCCAGCACCCATCGCCCGATGGTCACCTGGGCACCGAGGAAGCCAAGCGTCGCGGGCTCGATGGGCACGGGCATCGTTGCCAATTCCCATGGCACGTACGCCTCTTCGGAAAGCAGCAAAGCCGTCGGCCGCCGCGGGGCGACAGCCGCTGTCACCGTCGACAGTGCTGTCCACATCTCGGCTGGCACCTTCGACGCAATCGTCAGCCCGATGCCGTGCAGGCCGAGAGCCAACGTCGGGCGACCTTCGTGTGCAGTGATGGTTGAGATCACCGTGCG
>JAENVT010000251.1 GCA_016650435.1 Ilumatobacteraceae bacterium | reverse complement strand
TCGGTCAACTCCAAGTCGGGTGGGTCTCCCGGCTCCCATACGTCGATCTGGTGCTGGGGAAACTGCTGGGCAACGTATTCCTGCAAGGAAGCCATGAACCGGACTACCCGTTCGGATGGCCCTCCTAACCATCGGATGCCTAGATGACCAGCGTTGTTCCGCCGTCTACGACCACCACATGGCCGGTCACGTACGAACTGCGGATCAAGCCGATCACGGCTTCCGCACAGTCCTCGGGTGTTGCTGAGCGGTGCAGTGGGGCTGTCGCTGCGATCGCCGCATGTTGGTCTTCCCATTGCGCTGTCCACGGGGTCGCCACAAGGCCGGGCGCGACGGCATTGACGCGCACCGGGCCGCAGGCCTTCGCGAGCAATGCAGTCATGTGGTTGAGCGTGGCTTTCGACATCGCATACGCGATCGACGAACCAATCGGGCGAAGACCGGCAATCGATGTGATCGTCACGACATTGCCGTCTGTCGAATCGCGCAGGTATGGCATGGCCGCCTTTGTGAGCCACCAGGTGCCGAACACATTGACCTCGAACGTCTTGCGGAATATGTCGTCGGTTAGTGCGTCGAGATCCGGGTGGGGTATCCGGGTGGTCCAACCGGCGTTGTTGACAAGAATGTCGAGACTTCCGAACCGATCGACGGTGCGGAGTATCAGGTCGTGGCCTTGCGATTGATCGCTGATGTCGGCCTGCAGGTACAACGACTCCGTTGGCAGCGAGTCGGCCACTGCCTTGCCGGCTTCCACCGACGACGACGAGTTGACGACGACCCTGGCTCCGAGGTCGGCCAGCCGTCGCGCCGTGGCTTCACCGATCCCGCTCGATGAGCCGGTGACGATCGCCACTTTGCCGTCGAGTCTGTCCATGCTGCGGTCGCCTCCAACCTGTGATGCATCGTTGCTTGGCGGAGCCTACGTTGCGATCCGGCAGACTCGTGTCGTGGACATGTTCATGGAAACTGAACGACTCTTCCTTCGTCGCTTCACGGTGGACGACGAGGATGCGCTCTTCGAACTCGACAACGATCCCGAAGTCATGTTCTATATCAACGGCGGAGCTCCGGTACCCCGCGACAAGATTGTCAACGAAACGCTTCCCGCCTTCTTGAGCTACTACGACCGCTTCGAAGGCTTCGGGTTCTGGGCAGTCATCGAGAAGCGATCGGGAGGGTTTCTCGGCTGGTTCCACTTCCGGCCGGGCGAAGGTGCCGGACCCATGGAGCCCGAACTCGGGTATCGCCTGCATCGCCTGGCGTGGAATCAGGGCTATGCGACCGAGGTCTCGCGTGCATTGATCGACAAGGGTTTTTCGGAATTCGGGGTCGAGCGCGTGTACGCCGAGACCATGGTTGTGCACATCGGCTCGCGGCGGGTGATGGAGAAGGCGGGCATGCGACACAAGCGCACGTTCCACGCCTCGTGGCCGGTGCGCATCCCTGGCGACGAACTCGGCGATGTCGAGTACGAGATCACGCGGGAGCAGTGGGAGTCCGACCGTCTCCAGGCAGACGTAACGCGTTGATCACGTCCTGAAGTGTCGTGCCAGAGACATCTTTGAACTCGGCGAGTCGTTGGTAGACCTCGCACGCGGCCGTGGCGAACCCGGCGGGGAGGTCGTGGGCAGCGAAGCCCTTGGCAATCTCGTCGAGCTCGCCGGCAAAGCGCCACGCCTTCGGCGCGTTGCCGATCGCAGCGCGCCTTGCCTGATCATCGAGATCGGGCAGCGACGTTGCCCATTCGGCCAGCAGCGCATTCTCTACGTTCTCGGCAGACGCGAGGGCGCGGATTGCCAGGAGGAGAGCAGCGGTCCCTTTCGTCCACGCCGCGAAACAGACCTTCACGGCGGACGCTGCGCCTGCGCCGCCGTCGACAACTCGTGTCTCCAGCGACGTGTCCTTCCACAACGCCGCGACCTCGTGGGCGAGGTCACCCGACTCACCCGACAGGTAGAGGCGAGTCGTGCCGGCCGCGTGCACCGGAGGGCCGACGACGCCGCCGTCGACGAAGTGCTTGAAGCGGGCATCGATCGACCGTGCCGTTGCCGGAGCGATTGCGTTGACATCGACATACGTGCCGTTGAAGCCGGCGTCCGAGACCGCCGCGGCGACGTCGACCGCCGCGCCGGGTGGGCACACCGAGACGATCACATCCGC
>JAENVT010000250.1 GCA_016650435.1 Ilumatobacteraceae bacterium | reverse complement strand
GTCAGCGTGGGCCCGATCAACTTCCAACCGGGTGAGTTCGCCAAGATCGCCCTCGCTCTCTTCTTCGCTGGCTACCTTGCCGACCACCGGGAACTGATCGCCGCCGGAGGTTGGCGCGTCGGACCCTTCCACCTCCCGGAATTGCGCCACCTCTTGCCGATCGCGCTGGCGTGGGGATTCGCCGTCGTCGTGATGGTCGCCGAGCAAGACCTCGGCTCGTCGCTGCTGTTCTTCACATTGTTCATCGTGATGATGTGGGTCTCGACCGAACGGGCCAGCTACCTCGTGATCGGCCTGATGCTCTTCTCCGGTGCAGCGTTCGCGGCGTGGAAGTTGGTGGATCATGTCCAAACTCGTGTCGCCATCTGGCGCGACCCGTGGCCGCAGTACGAGGGCAAGGGTTACCAGATCGTGCAGGCGATGTTCGCTTTCGCCAACGGTGGCACCGGTGGCACCGGTCTCGGACTCGGCAGCCCCAACAAGATCCCCGTCGCCAAGACCGACTTCATCTTCGCCGCCATCGGCGAGGAACTGGGCTTGCTAGGAACGACCGCGATTCTGATCGGGTTCCTGCTGATGATCGGCGGCGGGCTGCGGATCGCGATTCGCGCGGACCGGGCTTTCGAAAAGCTGCTCGCCACTGGCCTGACGACGATCGTCGGCATGCAGGCGTTCATCATCATCGGAGGGGTCACTCGAGTCGTGCCGCTGACGGGCATCGCCCTGCCGTTCGTGAGTTATGGCGGGTCGAGTCTGCTGGCCAACTACGTGCTGCTGGCGCTGCTGGTCCGCGTCAGTGACTCGACTGCACGGCGTCTCGGCGAAACCCCGGACGAGCTGACAACCGGGGAGAAGTTCGAGGCCTACCGACAGCGACGAGCGGCAGCGAAGGCCAGCGTATGAACAAGCAGATCCGCCGCCTCGCTGTCGCCCTGTTGGCGTGCTACCTCGTGCTGTTCGTGCAGTTGAACGTGTTGGCCGTCGGTCGCCAACAGGAACTCAACGCGGATCCGCGCAACAACCGTCAGACCGAGCGCGATTTCAACCGTCCCCGAGGGGCGATCGTGGCTGCCGACGGGACGGTGCTGGCGCGAAGCGTGCCATCGCCGCGTGGCGATCAGTTCCGATATCAGCGCGAGTACCCAACAGGCGATCTGTTCGGCAACGTCACGGGCTACTACACGTTCAGCTTCGGGTCGACACAACTCGAGCGAACACAGAACGACGTGCTGATGGGCGATACCGACGACCAGAAGTTGCAGGCGATCGGTGGACTGTTCAGCGGCACCGACAACACCGGCAGTGTGTTGCTGACGATGCGGCCCGACGTGCAACAGGTCGCCGCCGACGCGCTCGGCACCCGCGAGGGGTCGGTCGTCGTGATGGACCCGCACACCGGTGCCGTGATCGCGATGATCAGCAACCCGCGTTACAACCCTGCCGACGTCGCGGTGCACAACTCGGCGCAAGCGGAACAGGCGCTGACGTTCCTCAACGCTGTGCCCGGCAAGCCGCTGCTGGCGAACGCGTATCAAGAGCGGTACATGCCCGGTTCGAGCTTCAAGGTCATCACCACCTCGATCGCCCTCGAGGCCGGCGTCACGACGCTCGATCGCGTCTTTCCCGACACGAGTTCGTTCGTACCGCCGCAGACCACCGACCCGATCCAGAACTTCGGCGGCACGGTGTGCGGTGGCACGATGGTCGAGGTCTTCTATCGCAGCTGCAACATCCCGTTTGCCCAACTTGCACTCGATGTCGGTCCCGACTTGATGGTGGCCGGCACCAAGAAGTGGGGCATCGGCGAGAAGGTGCCGATCGATCTGCCTGCGCCGGCCGCCAGCAGTTTCGGCGAAGTCTCCGACTTCACGGACCAGTTGCCGCTGCTGGCGATTGGCGGCTTCGGACAGGGCAGCACGACGATGGTGCCGATGCACATGGCCATGGTCGCCAGCACCATCGCCAATGGCGGCGTGATGATGAAGCCCCACGTCGTCGATGCGACGCTCGACCACAGCGGCGGCGTGCTGTCTCGCACGACGCCCTCCGTCTGGAAGACTCCCATCGCCCCCGAGACAGCGCAAACGCTGACGTCGCTGATGATCGATGTGGTCAACAAGGGAACCGGCAGGCCGATGCAACTCGACGGCGGCATCCAGGCCGCGGCCAAGACAGGCACCGCTCAGTTGAACACGACAGGCCCCGAACGCTCGAACGCCTGGATCATCAGTTTCGCCCCGGCCGAGGCCCCGCAGTACGCCATTGCGGTGGTGTTGAAGGGTGGTCCCGACGACGAGATCAGCGCGGGTACTGGCGGCAAATTGGCGGGTCCGATCGCCAAGACGGTGCTCGACTATCTGTTCGCCCATCCAACCGCGACAGGTGGGTGACCGGTGACCCACAGACAGGTGACGTCAGAAGAACGACCTTGCGTAGGTAACCTCGTGGCGCGTTTGACGCGCAAAGAAAGCAGCGTAGGCAGCACGTGACAGACAACGGCGAGCGGACGATTCTCAACGACCGCTACGAAATTCAGCAGCGCATCGGACGCGGCGGCATGGCCGACGTGTTCCTGGCGCGCGACCTGTTGCTCGACCGTTTGGTCGCCATCAAGGTGCTGTTTCCTGAGTTCGCCACGGATCCAAACTTCGTCGAGCGCTTCCGCCGCGAGGCGCAGTCGGCGGCCAACCTGACGCACCCCAACATCGTCGCCGTCTACGACTGGGGGAAGTACGCCAACACCTATTTCATGGCGATGGAGTACGTGCAGGGGCGCACGCTTGCCGACATCTTGCGGGCCAACGGGCACGTCAACTCCGTACAGGCCGCCGAGATCGCCAACGAGGTTGCCGCCGCACTCGGCAACGCCCACGCCAGCGGCGTCGTGCACCGTGACATCAAGCCGGCCAACATCCTGATCGGCGGAAATGGTCAGGTGAAGGTCGCCGACTTCGGTATCGCCCGGGCAATGAACGCGCCGAGCGAGAACAACCTCACGCAGGTCGGTTCCGTGATGGGCACTGCGACGTACTTCTCGCCCGAGCAGGCCCAGGGCGCGCAGCCCGATCCACGCAGCGACCTGTATTCGCTGGGCATCGTGTTGTACGAGATGGTCGCGGGCAAGCCACCGTTCTCCGGCGAGAACCCGGTCAGCATTGCCTACAAACAGGTTCACGATCTGCCGCAACCGCTCAACCAGTTGGTCGCCGACGTGCCTCGCCCATTCGAAGCGATCGTTGCCAAGTTGCTGGCCAAGGATCCCGGCATGCGCTACCCCAACGCCGAAGCGCTGCGCGAAGACCTGCGCCGCTACCGCAGCGGCGAGCCAGTGATGGCACTCGCGTCGGCAGCCGGCGCGGCTTCTCCCCCATTGCGAACCGGTGACACAGGCTCCGCCGCCAACGTCACGCGGTCGATGCCACGCACCGTCGCCAACCCGGCCCAGGGTCCGACCACGGTGATGGCCCGAACAGCAATGCTGCAGCAGCAGCAGCGCCGGCCCGAGCGCCGCAACAACTGGTATGGCATCGCTGCGTTCATCGCCTTGCTGGCACTGGTCGCCGGCGGAATCGTGCTGTTCAACATCTTGAAGAACAAGGACCACGCCGATGCTGCGAATTTCGAACTGATCGATGTTGTCGGCAAGCCGCTCGACGAGGCCACCAAGGCGTTGGAGGACGAGGGGTTGGCCTTCACTGCAATCGCCCAACCAACGCCCGGCGCGGTCGAAAACACGGTCCTATCGACCGACCCGGTTGCCGGAACAATCGTCACGAAGAACCAGTCGATCAAAGTCGTCTACAACCCCGCTATTGCACCGGTTCCGATCCCCGACGTTAAGGGCAAGACCCTCGAGGAAGCCACCAGCATCTTGACCGGCCTCGGCTTCACAGTGTCATCCACTCCCAACTTCGTGGAGGACTCGTCACTTCCGCCCGGGCAGGTTGTCAGCACCGATCCCCCATTCGGCCAATCCGCCGTGCAAGGAACCGTTGTCGTCCTCACCGTGGTGAAAGCACCCGATCAGGTCAGCGTTCCCAACGTCGCCGGGCAGGCGGCAGATGCGGCGACGAGCGTTCTGTCGGGCGAGCCATACGCGTTCAAGGTCACCCAGAGTCAGGAGCCGAGTGCGGATGTTCCGGCCGGTACCGTCCTGCGCACCGATCCGGCGTTCAACACCCCGGTCGCCAAGGGTTCGGCGATCAATCTCGTCGTCTCGGCCGGGCCGGCCAAGGTCAGGGTCCCTCCGGTCGAGGGATTGACCGAGGCCGCGGCACGCAACCAGCTGACACAACGAGGCCTGCTTGCCAACGTCGTGTCCGTGCCCGTCGCCACCGGCTCGGTACAAGACGGCATCGTCATCTCGCAGAGCATTCCGTCGACCGAGTTGGTCGCACCGGGAACGACGATCAGGCTCCAAGTCGGCAAGGCCGCACCGGCGCCGACAACCACGGTGGCGCCCACCACCATCGCGCCGACCACGGTTCCGCCCACCGCCGACCTGAGCATCACCAAGACCGATGGTGTGCCGTCGCGATCGCCAGGAACCTTCAGCTATACGATCGTCGTCAGCAATGCCGGTCCGTTCGACGTGACCGGCGCCAAGGTGAACGACACGATGCCCTCCGAACTCAACAACGTGACGTGGACCTGCAACGCCAGCTGCCCGGGGAGTGTGAACGGCAACATCAACAACTTCTCGATCGACATTCCGTCGGGCGGCTCGGTGACCTTTACCGTCACCGCCACGGTGACGGCAACCTCGGGAACGGTGTCGAACACGGCGAGCGTCGCAGTCCCCAACGGGGTAACGGACCCGACGCCGAGCAACAACTCGGCTACGGACACCGACAACCTGACGCCATAGAGGCGTCAGCGGCGCGGTGTCAGCGGCGCAGCGTTGAGGAAGTTGCGCAGCAGGTCGTGACCGACGCCGGTGAGGATGCTCTCCGGATGGAACTGCACGCCTTCGATGGGCAGCGTGCGATGTCGAATTCCCATGACGACGTCACCCGACGTGGCTGTCACCTCGAGGCATTCCGGCATCGTCGCCGGATCGATCACGAGGCTGTGATAGCGCGTCGCGGTCAGTGGAGATGGGAGATCGTGAAACACACCGACACCGCGGTGATCGATCGGCGAGGTCTTGCCGTGCATCAACGATGGAGCACGGACGATGGAGCCGCCGTAGACGTGACCGATCGCTTGAAGGCCGAGACACACCCCGAGCACAGGAACACCGCGCTCGGCAAAAGCCGGCACGAGTGGACAGATGATTCCTGCGTCCTCCGGCCTGCCAGGCCCCGGCGAGAGCAGGACGGAATCCGGTTCAAGGGCGAGCGCATCGTCGACCGTGATCTGATCGTTGCGCACGACGATCGGGTCCGCACCGAGTTCACCGAGGTACTGCACGAGGTTGTAGACGAAGCTGTCGTAGCTGTCGATCACCAGAACGCGCTGAGCTGTCACGGCAACAGACTGTCGCAGAGCTATCGGTCGTGTCGAATGTGTTCTGTGGCCTATGCTCTGACGCCGTGGCTCCACCGAAACGCAAGACATCGGGTCGGGTGACCCCCAAGGGCACCAGACCAGGGCAGGCGACTACCACGCACGAGCCCATCACGACATCGTCGGCCGGAGTCTCGGCGTCGTCGCGATACACACCGCCGACGCCGAAGGATTTCTACGAGAGCCCGAGGTGGGTTCCCGTTGTCATGCTCGCGCTTCTGGGGATCGGCGTGTTGGCGATTCTGTCGCGGTATGTCATCTGGGACACGACCAATACTCCGGTGTTGGTTGGACTCGGATTTTTGCTGGCCGGCCTGTGGGTCGCCACGAAGTGGCGTTGACTCAACTCACACTCTTGTAGTTTGCGCACATACTTATCCACAGGCTGTGGAGATCAGTCGTAGAGTGGCGCGACGACTTCCATGTCCTCGAGACAGTGTCGCGGCGGGGGCGGATCCTCATCCGGTGCCAGCGTGAGCTTGATTTCTAACCCGCACACGCTGCATCGGTACCTCACGTTGACCTTGCGCATCTCGCCGGCAGGTGGAGGTGGGGGCATCGGCGTGGTGAAGCTTCTCAGCAGGCCAATGCCGCTTTTCCACAGGACAAGACCGATGGCCAGGCCCGCAACCAGCCAGATGGTCGTGGACAGGGCCGGCATCAACCTTCAGGCTACCCCTGAGGTTCGATCCGTCGCGATCGGTCCAGCGGGTCCATTAGGCGGCGAGTGGGTTGTTGGTGGTGATCCAGTTGAGGGCGTCGGTGGGGTTGATGCGTTGTTCTCGGGTTTCGTCGAGGAGTGCTCGGATTCGGG